>JAVHRF010000091.1:0-2437 GCA_036171515.1 Minisyncoccota bacterium
TAGCGGCCGTATTTTTAAAGTCTTCCGCCGGCAAAATCGGCAAATCCCAAAAAAGGCTGGCAAAGAAATTTTCTATAGTGGAGAAATTATTGAAACAGCTCGGAGTCAAAGTCGTTGAAGTAAATCTAAAAGGAAAAAATAATTTGGAAAACAATTTTCAGGCGATGGTTTTGTCGGATTGGATTTCTTATTACGCGGCCAAAGCTAATAAAGTTAATCCTTACCAGACGAAAATCATTGATGATTTAAAGAAATTAATGAATAAATAAGATAGTTATCCGCTTTGCTGGGCTGCGCTGGCTGGATATATTAAAAATTTGCCGCGGTGGCGGAATCCGCCAAGGCGGACTGGTTCATCCCGTTAGAAATATGCTGGGGTGGCGGAATTGGCAGACGCACTGGCTTCAGGAGCCAGCGAGCGCAAGCTCATGGGAGTTCGAATCTCCCCCTCAGCACCAGCATATTTCTAACGGGACAAGGGAGCCAGCGAGCGCAAGCTCATGGGAGTTCGAATCTCCCCCGCGGCACACGGAATTATTACAGGGACAAGGAGGTGGTTCTTTCTGGGCGTAATAATAAGTTAGGGAGATTCGAACGGCGGAGTTCCGATTTTTCCCAAAAAATCGGAATGAGCCGGTGCCCAGGCTAAATGCGAGCGACGGCGAGTATTTGAGCCGCGGGCGAATCTCTGCCGGCAGGCAGGTCCCCCGCGGCACCAAATTTTAAAAATCAAAAATCGATCCGCCGGCCGACGAGCACGAACAAAGCGATTCAAAATTGGCAGCGAGGCAACGGAAGAACGAAGCTATTGCGTTTGCCGGGCAAATCAATTTTATGAGAAAAGCAAATCAAATAAAAATAAATAAAATAAAATAAAAAAATAATAAAAAAAAATAAAACAAAAATCAGTCATTATCACAGTCATGGAGCCGCGGGAGCGAGCCGCCGCGGAGACGGCCACGCCGCCGGACGGGAAGCGGGAAGAACCGCTCCGGCAAGGATTTGGAGGGCTCACGGACAGGTTGCCGGGCATAATAATATCGTAAGGCCAGCGGCCGCGCCTGTTCACAGGGCTCCGGATACGGAACCAAAATTGAGGTTCGTGCCTTTGGGCGGACTCGAAGAAATCGGCCGCAATATGATGTTTTTCGAATACAAAAACGAAATCATTATTATCGATGTCGGTTTGCAGTTTCCGGAAGAAGAAACCCCGGGAGTAGATTTTATTATTCCCAATATTTCTTATCTCGAACCCCGGAAAGCCAACATCAGGGCTATTATCCTAAGCCACGCCCACTACGACCACATCGGCGCCCTGCCTTATCTTATAGGCAAACTTGGCAATCCGCCTATTTACGCCACCGCCTTGACCAAAGAAATAGTTTTAAAGAGACAGGGTGATTTTCCTAACCAGCCTAAGCTCAATATTACGGTCGTCAAAAACCACGACAAAATAAAACTGTCGAATTATTTCGAGGCGGAATTTTTCGGTATTCCCCATACTATTCCCGACGCCACAGGCGTGCTTTTAAAGACTCCCGTCGGCAATCTCGCCAATTTTATCGACTTCAGGGTTGAGTACGATATAGAAGGAAGGCCTCAACATCTGGAAGATTTCGAGGCTGTCGGAAAGAAAGGGGTGTTGGCGCTTTTAATCGACAGCACCAACGCGGAAATTCCCGGCCATTCGATGTCGGAAAAACTCGTCGAAAAAAATCTGGAAGAATTATTCAAAGACGCGAAGGGCAGGATTATCGTCGGCGCTTTTTCTTCTCTACTCGACAGGATAAATTCTATTTTAAAAATCGCCGATAGGCTGGGCAGGAAAGTCGCCATCAGCGGCTATTCGATGAAGTCGAATATTCAGATAGCCCAGAAGCTCGGATACATCAAGGTCAAAAGCGATTTGATTATTCCTATCGAGGAAATTCACCGCCACCGGGACGAAAAGATAATGATTTTATCTACTGGCGCGCAGGGCGAATCCAACGCCAGTTTGATGAAAATAATCAACGGCGAGCACCGCTTCGTCCACATTAAGCCCGGCGACACGGTTGTTCTTTCATCCTCGATTGTTCCCGGAAACGAAAGAAGCGTCCAGGGATTGAAAGATAATCTGGCGCGGCAGGGGGCGATAATCTACCACTCGAAAATAATCGACATCCACGCAAGCGGCCACGCTCTTAAAGACGACCTAAAAATGACAATGGAGCTGGTTAAGCCGAAGTTCGTCATTCCTATTCACGGTTACTATTATATGCGTTCGGTTAACGCTCAAACGGCTCAGGCCGCCGGCATTCCGAAAGAAAACGCCATCCTTATGGATAACGGCCAGATAGCGGAAATAACCAAGAGTAAAATAACCGTTTCCAAGGAAACCGTGCCGGCTTTCTACGTTATGGTTGACGGATTGGGAGTCGGCGACGTTGAGGAAGTG
>JAVHRF010000092.1:0-11094 GCA_036171515.1 Minisyncoccota bacterium
TTATCGGAGAAAAAATCCGCTGGATAGACATCACGATGCCGAACCAGCAGGACATCCGCTTTTTAAAGAGCAACTTCCAAATCCATCCGATTATTCTGGAAGAACTTCTGGGCCCTTCGGCAAGGTCAAAGGTTGAAGTTTTTAATACTTACCTTTATCTGGTTTATTTTTTCCCGGCATACAATAAAAAAGAAAGGAGCTCGTATCAAAGCGAAGTCGATTTCGTCATCACCAAGAACGAGGTTATCACCGTCCACTACGAAGACTTTCCTCCCTTAGATGAATTCCGTCGCCAGCTCGAAAACGAACATTTCCGCGAAAAAGTTTTCGACCAGACTTACCATTTAGCCTATTATCTTTTGGAATCATTTATCACCTACTTTGAGCGGGAGCAGCACCATATTTCGGAGAAAATCGAAGAAATCAGCCAGGAACTTTTCAAAAATAAGGAAGAAGAGCTGCTTAAGGAAATTTCTTACGTTAAACGCGACATCGCCAATTACAGCATCATCGTCCACCTTCAGGAGTCGGTTTTAAAATCACTGGCTTCCAAAACCCAGTCATTCTGGCCGGAGCACGGAAAAGCAGTGCAATTATTTTTCGACGACTTGGTCGGCGACCAATTGAGAGTTTTAAACCAGATAAACAACATCAGGGAAATCGTCAACGGCCTTGAGGAAACAAACAGCCAGCTTTTAACGAGCAAAACGAATAACGTTATGAAAACATTTACCATTTTGGCTTTCTTCATATATCCGTTAATGCTTATTTCGGCCATCTTCAGCATGAACGCCAAAGACACGCCCGTCATCGGCGCGCCGGGAGATTTCTGGATAATCATAGGCATAATGATGGCCAGCATCGTTGCGATGCTGCTTTATTTCAAAAACAAAAACTGGCTTTGATTCTATGAAAAAAATATATTTAAGCTGGCCAGAATTCAACCGCGCGGTCTTAAAATTAAGCAAAACCCTGAAAAAGAACCGCCAAATCAAAAATATTTACGGCATCCCCAGGGGCGGTTTAACGTTGGCGGTCAGCCTTTCCCATCAGTTAAACGTTCCTCTGGTTTTAAGCGAATCGGAAATATCGCCGCAAACTCTCGTAGTTGATGATATTTACGACACCGGAAAAACCATAAATGCCCTTTTCAGCCGCCATAATCTGCGGCAAGCGGCTTTTTGGTTCCGCAACCGCGAAACTCCCCTGCCCGAAAATTTTGAGATAATTTCCTTAGGCTCGAAAAAATCAAGCGAATGGCTGATTTTCCCCTGGGAAACGGACAAATCTGCTTTTTAAAATTGGCAGCGAGAAAAGAATAGGAGTAAAATTTATATTATCGGCGAGCAAACCAATTTTATGAGTAAAACGAATAAAATGGATATCTTTATTAAAGACACTTTAAGCGAGGAAAAGAAAATTTTGCCGAAAAAAATCCGGCTTTTCGTCTGCGGCCCGACGGTTTACGATTTTTCCCATATCGGCCACGCCCGAACCTATCTCGCCTTCGACGCTTTCGCGCGATACTTGCGGACTAAAAAATTCAAGGTATTTTATCTCCAGAATATCACCGACGTCGAAAATAAGATAATAGACCGGGCGAAAAAAGAAGGCATCGACCCGGGAGTTCTCGCCAAAAATTTTCAGAAAGAATATTTAGCGGATATGAAAAAACTGAATATCCGTTCTGTCAATAAATACGCGCCCGCGACGAAATACATGAAACAGATAATAAGCCAAGTCGGCCGTTTGATAAAAAAAGGATACGCCTACAAAACCTCAAGCGGAATTTATTTTGAAATCAGAAAATTCAGGGATTACGGCGGCCTTTCCCGCCAAAACTTGGAAGAGCTTCGGATAGGCTACCGCACCGAACTCGACCACACGAAGAAAGACCCGCTTGATTTCGCGCTGTGGAAATTCCGGCCCGAAACGGAAAAAGGCTGGCCTTCGCCCTGGGGCTACGGCCGTCCCGGCTGGCATATTGAGGACACGGCTATTTCGGAAAAATTTTTCGGGTTGGACTACGATGTCCACGGCGGCGCTTCCGAACTGAAATTCCCCCACCACGAAGCGGAAATCGCCCAGGCCCGCGCTCTTTCCGGAAAAGAAGAATTCGTTAAAATCTGGATGCATACCGGGCTTCTTTTGGTTAACGGCAAAAAAATGGGAAAGAGCTTGGGAAACTTCATAACCATCCGCGATTTTCTTAGAAGCCACAACGCCGATGCTCTGAGGCTGATGGTTTTGAAATTCCATTACTCCTCTCCTTTTAATTACACCGAAGAGCTGGCGAAAGAAAACGAAAAAAATATCGATGACATAAAAATTTTCTTGAAAAAATTAGAAATGGCCGCCAAGAGTAAAAAGTTATCCAAAAAAATAAATTCCGGAATAGATATTTTAAAATGCAAAAAAGAATGCGACGCGGCGCTCGCGAACGATTTTAACACTCCTCAGGCTTTTGCCGCGATTTCCAATCTCATCAATTCCGTCCAGCCGAAAATTTGGTCGCTGAGTAAAACCGAAATAAAAATTATTTTTAAATTCGTCTCTAAAAGCTTTAAAATGTTCGGTTTCGACTTCAAAATGCCGATAATTCCCGTTTCTATCCAGAAAATCGCCCAAAATAGGGAGTTATCCCGAGCTCGTAAACAGTTTATTCAAGCCGACGCCTTGAGAAAAAAAATAAATGGCTTAGGATACATAATAGAAGACACGCCGATAGGAACTTTTATATGGCCAAGCCAATCACAAGAAAACAATCAACAAGATTAAAACTTCCTCCCCAAAGCATCGAAGCGGAGGAGTCGGTTTTAGGTTCTCTCCTTATCGATAAAGATGCCATCAACAAGGTCGTTGATATTTTAACGCCTGAAGATTTTTATAAGCCGACAAGCGAAAAAATTTATTCGGCGATTATCGATTTAAACAAAAAAAATCAGCCGATAGATATCGTCAGCCTGACCAACCGCCTCAAAGAAAAAAACGAATTTAGGGATGTCGGCGGCTCGGCTTATTTAGTCGAGTTGGCTAACGGCGTTCCCAGCGCCACCAACATCGAAAGCTACGCCAAAATCGTCAAAGAAAAGAAAATTTTAAGGGATCTAATTAGGGCCTCGGCCGACATCAGCGATCAGGCTTTTTCTTCCGAAGAAGACGTCGAAACGATTCTCGATAAAGTTGAACAAGAAATCCTGAGCATCTCCCAAAAATCATTGCCACGGAATTTTATCGCCGTCAAAGACGAACTCAAGCAATTCTGGGAACGGCTGGAGGGGCTTCAAGGTAAAGGAATGAGAGGCATACCTACCGGATTTGCTGACCTCGACAAAAAACTCTCCGGATTGCAAAAATCAAACTTAATCGTTTTGGGCGCGCGGCCATCCTTGGGAAAAACTTCATTCGTCCTGGACGTTGCCAGGCAAGCGGCGATAGCAAGCGGCCTGCCCATCGGCCTGTTCTCGCTTGAAATGAGCCGAGAGCAGATTATCGACCGTTTTGTCTCCGCCGCCGCAAACGTCCCTCTTTGGAAAATCAGGGGCGGCGCCAAAATAGAGGCGGAATCCGATGATTGGGCGCGCATTCAGCAAGCGCTTGACGAGCTTTCAAAAGTTAAAATATTCATCGACGACACTCCCTCCCCGACCGTCAACCAAATCCGCTCGATGGCAAGGCAAATGCAGATGAAACACGGATTAGGGCTTTTAATCGTCGACTACCTTCAGCTGGTCCAATCAAAGATTCATTCCGACAACACCGTTTCGCAGTTCACTGAAATTTCCCGGGGATTGAAAAGCTTAGCTAGGGAATTGGATATTCCCGTCATCGCTGTTTCCCAATTAAACCGGCTGGTTGACCAGCGCGAAATCAAAATTCCCCGCCTTTCCGATTTAAGGGAAACGGGCGCTATCGAGCAGGACGCCGACATCGTTTTATTTATTTACAGAAAGGACCGCGACCGGGCGGACGTATCTACCGAAGAACAAAATATCACCGAAATTATTATCGCCAAGCACAGGAACGGTCCCATCGGCAAAATTAAATTGCTGTTTAATCCAGAGTTCGCCAGCTTCAGGAATTTGGATACCACCCATCAAAATGATCCATTTGCCTGAGCCGGTTAAAAATTTCATCGCGAAATTCTCGCGATTGCCTTCCATCGGCCCGCGCCAGGCAACCCGGCTGTCTTTTTATTTAATCAATCAGGGGAAAAATGAAATTAAAGAAATCGGCGAATCCGTTTTAAACCTGGAAAAAATAAAAATCTGCGGGCGCTGCTATTTTGTCCATCAGAACGAAGGCCTGCCTGCGCAGGCAGGCGCGCTTTGCGATATCTGTAAAGATAAATCACGGAACCAAAAATCAATAGCCGTCGTGGAAAAAGAAACCGACCTGCTTTCACTGGAAAGCACCGGAAAATTCAACGGCCGGTATCTGGTTGTCGGCCAGATGCCCAGAAGCGGCATATTGGAAGACTGGCAAAAAAAGAGGCTGGAAAATTTTAAAGATTCCGTTAAAAAAGAATTAAACGGCAAAGCCGACGAAATAATCCTGGCCCTTAACCCCAGCCGCTACGGCGACTTCAACGCTTCAATTCTGCTTAAAGAACTCAAACCTTACGCCGCCAAAATATCTCGGCTCGGCCGCGGCCTTCCTATCGGCAGCGAGATAGAATTCGCCGACGAAGAAACGCTCGGCGAAGCGCTGAAAAACAGAAACTAACAACATTCCATCATTCTGCAGAATGTTGGAATGTTGTAATGAAAAAATAATCGGATAAAAATTAAAACCCCGCCTTAAGCGGGATTTTAATCTTAAGCCAGGAACAATATCGTTATTTCAGCAATTGAGCCAATTGATTGAGGATATTCGTCAGCTGGTCCAAAATATTGGCTGTTAGCGCGGTGTTTTCCGGCGCCAAACCGAGAGCGAAAGGAGAGACGGTAACGACAATGGTTTTCGCTGCGTACTGCTTATTAGAATTAAAAGCATATAAATCCACCGTTATTTTCTGCGACAAAGATGAATAATTATTAAACGCGGCTGAATCTGATGTGTTTAGCCCCTCTGGAACTACTTGTCCACAAGCCTGAATTTTATTGGAAACTACTGTCGTGCTCGCAGGACAAGAATAAACAAGTTGATAATTACTGACATTGTTTCCGCTCCACTGAAAATTGAGCGCGTTTCCAGAATAAACATTAACATCGCTAATAATCGATTGACCAAGGTATCCTCCATCACCCCCTCCTGTATTAAAAGAAGTAATAATCGGCAAAGATTGGGTTGCGGTCGCCGAAGCCGGAGAAGTCACCGTGAAATAAACCGTATTACTCTGATTGCCGGATGAATCGGTAAGATAAATAGGATAAGAACCAGGTGTTACCGATTGAACAGGCTGGGTACAGGTATAGCTGGAAGTCCAGAAATCACAACCGCTGACGCCGGAGGGAATAGTGTAGTTAAAATTTTGGCCTGCCATCGGATAGGTTATGTATTTTCCGCCGACGCCAAAATGGATTTTATAAGTTCCGGCCGGAATAAGAGCGGTGCTAACGGTAATTTGAGTTCCTATCGGGCCTGAAGATGGAGATATCGAATTAATAGTTAAAGACAATGATTGAGTTGTGGTCGTAATCGGAGGAGGCGTTATGGTTTTGATAACAGAAGAAGGAGGAGTAGTTATAGAGGACTGAGAAGAAATTTGATTATTTAAAGCGTTTATTGTTTGAGGATCAGCTATGCCGGTAGCGGGAATCCCTTGCGCTTTTTGATAATTAATTACCGATTTTTCTGTTATCGGCCCAAAATAGTTAGTTGGTTGAATACTGCTCGGGAAAAATCCGAGGCCCTGAAGATCGGACTGAAGAGCATTGACCTGATCACTAACCATACCACTACTTAACTCCTGAGGAGCTATCGGAGCGGAAAGATTATTATTAGAGGGTGATGGTTGAACAGAAGAAGAACCGGATGACTGTGGAGCGGCGCCGGAAGATTGCTGTTGGACCTGCGCCTGGAGAGCTTGCAGTTGCTGCATAAGCGCCTGGAGCTGCTGTAAGATAGCGGACGTATCTGTTGCCGCTTTAGCTGAAGCGGAAGAGAAGCCGACCATAAAAACTACTGAGAACACTAACACTGACAGAACTAAATATTTTTTCATATTTTTTACTTTTTTACCGCTATTATTAGCGGATTTGGCCTTTACTTAAGTATATATATATATATATATATCAAATACAAATGAAGTGGATAACTGAAACGCAATAAAGACCCTACTGGTAATTATTTTTTAGCCACGACAGCAGGGTTTCCGCGTCCCAGAAAAATTCAAAACATAAGAACTTTATTTTTTATCGATTCTCTGTAAATATAATATCTTTTTAAAATCAGCCAGACCGGCCATTTGGCAAAGAAAACTTTGAAATCTCTTTTGCCGTGAATTATGTATCTCATTAATAATAAGGGGATTAATATCGGCGAAGTTATTATATATAAGTAATCTTCCGGAGCAATAAATAAGCCGAATTTTATCGGCGGATTGAATCGTAAGTAATAATGCGGGTATTTTTTCTTTAATATCGGCCAGGCGGAAGAATTTTTAGCCGAATTCAAAAGTGACCGGACGCTCCAATTTATTGCCTGATGGTAAATAATAGCCTCAGGAGCGCGGTTAAAAGAAAAACCCTTGCTTAGCGCCCGAATAGCCATTTCCGAATCCTCGTGATTATTCCTGAAATTAATTTCATCAAAGCAACCTAAGTCGGAAAAAACTTTTTTGCGATAAGCGATATTACAGGTCATCGGCCATTTCGCGCCGATATTTAAAACGAGACGCTCCGGAAAATAACCTTTATATGTTTTGCTGATATAAAAAGTTTGGCCAATAACAAAACCTGTTCGTTCGTCAGCGAAGCCTTCCAGCAAATTTGTAAGCCAATTTTTATCCGCTACACAATCGTCGTCTATAAAAGCAATAATATCGGCGTTGGCGTGTTCTACGCCCGTATTTCTTGAGGCGCTTATCCCCCTGTTGCGTTCATGGCGAATAGTTTTTATTTTTTTATTCTTTAGGCCGTTTAAAAATTCTTTGGTGCCGTCCGTTGAGCCGTCGTCAACGACAATAATTTCGTAATCCGGAAAATTAATCTCTAAAAGCGCGCCGAGGCATTTCTTCAGATAGTTTATCCTGTTAAACGTGCATACTACGACCGAACAATTATTGTTTTCCATAAATTACGACGATGAAGCCGGTTAAAACTATCCGTGCCTGATAACCATCACGTCGCCGTCCTGGACGACGTAATCCTTGCCCTCTAATCTCAGTAGTCCTTTTTGTTTCGCCTGGCTCCAGCCGCCGATCTCCAGAAGTTTTTGCCAGTTGATCGCTTCGGCCCTGATAAATTTATTTTCAAAATCGGTATGGATGACGCCAGCAGCCTGCGGCGCCTTGGCGCCTTTTTCTATCGTCCAGGCGCGCGTTTCGTCTTCGCCTGTTGTCAGAAAACTGATTAAATTCAAAACCTTGTAAGCCTTTTTAATAAGCTCTCCGATATTTTCCGCGTCGGCCAAATTAATAATTAAATAATCCGCGCCCAGAGATTTGATTTTATTTTTCAGTTCTTCGCTCACGTCCGATTCGCTTCCGTTCAAGAGATAAATCTGCGGCTTGGCGGTTAAAAGGCATAATTCTTTGAATAAAACCGAATCCTTGAAATCGGAAAAAATTTCGCCCTGGTTTATAACCATAACCCCTTTATCCAGCCCGGCTTTTATTTTTTGCAATACCTCCAGGTCTTTTACCCTTTTCTTGTCGCCGCGCGCTTCCGCTTCGAGTTTCGACAATCTTTTATCAGCAGTTTCCAAATCTTTCAAAATGAGTTCCGTATTGATAGTGTCTATGTCGCCTGCCGGATTGACTCTGTTTTCGACATGGATAATTTCGGCCGACTCGAAACAGCGGACCACCTCAACGACGGCGTCAACTTCCCTGATGTGCGACAAAAATTGGTTGCCTAAACCTTCGCCGGTATTCGCGCCTTTAACCAGTCCGGCGATATCGTAAAATTTCACCACCGCCGGAATTATTTTTTTGGATTCGGAAAGCTTCGCCAGCTTTTCCAGCCGCTCGTCGGGAACCGGAACGACGCCGACGTTCGGCTCGATGGTGGCGAAAGGGTAGTTGGCGATATTAACCTCCTGCTTGGTCAGCAGTTTAAAAAGGGTCGATTTGCCGACGTTCGGCAAGCCGACGATGCCTATTGATAAATTAGAGCCCGTCATAATATATCAATAATTATTGCCTGTTTCACTTCAAAATTCAAATTTTTTCTGCCTTCGCAGAACACCACGGACGTCAACCCGCGGATGAATATGCGGCGGACCTTCCAAAGCTCGGAGAGCGAAGTATGGCGCTTCGGCGGATTTCTCCGGAAAAACAGAAGATATTACAGAATTGCGATCGCGAGGCTTAATTTCCTGGCCGTGCTATAATTATAAAAAGGTCGATTTTATATCGTTATAATATATAATATATATAATCACATGGATATCTCCATCTTTTTCGCCCAGGTATTGGGAATCGTTTTGCTGGTATCGGGAATATCGCTCGTTGCCAATAAAAAAATGTCGGCCGAAGCCATCGAAGAAATGCTCCGCAATAAAGGCATTTTATGGATGGCGGGATTTACCGGCATAGTCATCGGCTCCGTATTCGTGGTGCTCAATAATATCTGGAGTTCCGGCTTGCCGCTGTTTATCACGATTATAGGCTGGCTGATTTTATTGAAAGGAACCTTCATTCTTGTGTTTCCTAACGCGGCCGTCGCGCTTTACAGAAAATGCAACAAGGGCAATATGCTTCTTTGGGCCGGAATCATCGCCGTCCTTTTAGGATTGATTTTACTCGACCTCGGATTTATGTATTTGTAATCAGAACCTATTGAAAAGCAAAAAACGCCCCTAAATAATTTCGGGGCGTTTTTTACCGGATAAGCCAGACAGACAAACCTGCCGGCAAAAAATTACCTGTTTTATTAAAAATTTAAACGCTTAACTAAACCTGTTCCGATTTTTTCCACTCGTCTATTCCTCCTTCAAGATGTTCTATGTCGTAGCCCTTGTTTTTCAGTTCCCTCGCGACAATCTCGCATCTTCCGCCGGTTTTACAAACAGTTATGATTTTTTCGTTCTTAGGCAGATTTCCCTTCGTCGCCTCGACAAAAACTTTCCCCATCGGCATATTTTCCGCGCCGGCTATTTTGTCTCCCTGCTCATATTCGTCCTTTTCCCTAACGTCGAGAATTATTATCTTCTCGCCATTTTTTATTTTTTCTTTAAGTTCGCTTGCTTTCATTTAAAAAAACTACTAATAATTTTAATTGCTTTGCTCATAAAATTATTCCACCGACCTTTATTTAAAGTATATCATTTATATTTCGCGCCCGGACGCTGATCAGCCACAGAGGTAAAAACAGAAAAATAAGACGTCCCGAATAACGTCTTTTAATTTTATACATCTCAACTCAAAACCCCGAGCGTAAGCTCGGGGAGATTCACTCATCGTTTAGTAATTTTGAGTTTAAGGACGTTTTTGCTATCATTTTAATATGTTTTTAAGCGACAAAGAAGAATTTCACTTGCCTAAAACGGAAGAAAAAGTTCTGGAGTTCTGGAAAGAAAACCAGATTTTCGAAAAATCCTTGAAACAAAGAGATGGCGCCAAACCTTACCGGTTTTTCGAAGGCCCACCAACCGCCAACGGCCGGCCGCACATCGGCCACCTGGAAGGCAGATTTTTCAAGGATATAATTTTGCGCTACAAGACGATGCGGGGGTTTTTCGTCCACCGGAAAGCCGGCTGGGACACGCAAGGCTTGCCGGTCGAAATCGAAATAGAAAAAGAAATCGGCTCGAAAGGCAAACAGGATATCGAAAAATTCGGCGTCGCCGAGTTCAACGAAAAATGCAAAGCCTCGGTCTGGAAATACAAAGACGAATGGGAAAAAATAACCGAGCGAGCCGGCTACTGGCTGGATATGAAAGATCCTTACGTTACCTACGACAATTCCTATCTGGAAACACTTTGGTGGGTTTTGAAAAAAATTTCCGAAAGAAAACTTTTAACCCGTTCTTTTAAGGTCGTTCCCTGGTGCCCCCGCTGCCAGACTTCCCTTTCCAGCCATGAGATGGGCCAGCCTGGAGTTTACAAGCTAGTTAAAGACCCTTCGATATATATAAAATTCGAAATTCAATCCCCCGGCAAACAGATAAAAGCCGGAAAAAATAATAAAGAATTTCTGCTCGTCTGGACGACGACTCCCTGGACTCTGCCTTCAAACGTGGCGGTGGCCGTCAATCCGGAGCTGACTTACACTAAATTTTCAATCAAATACCCGGACGGAAAAACCGAATATCTTTGGTCTTATAATCCTCCTCCAGAAAAAGAAGGATTGAAAATCGAACCGATTGATAAAATTTCCGGCAAAAAACTAATCGGGCTGAAATATAAGCCGCTCTTCAAAGCCGCGGACGCCGGTAAAGAAAAAAGGTTTTTCTCGGTCAAAGGAGCGGATTTCGTTGAAACCTCCGAAGGCACCGGCCTGGTCCATATCGCTCCGGCATTCGGTGCGGACGACTTCAACTTGATGAAAAAAGAAGTCAAAGATTTGGCGAAAAAAGCGCCGATAACCATAGACGAAAAAGGAATTGTCGTCGAAGGTTTCCCGGGAGCGGGCAAGTTCGTGAAGCAGGCCGACAAAGATATTATCGAGGACTTAATTAAAAGAAATATTTTATACGCTTCGGGACTGATAGAGCACGAATATCCCCACTGCTGGAGGTGCGGCACTCCCCTTTTGTATTTCGCCAAATTCTCCTGGTTTATCGAAACTACCAAAATCCAAAATGAACTTCTTAAAAACAACGAAAAAATAAACTGGCTGCCGGAACACGTCAAAGAAGGCCGCTTCGGAGAGTGGCTTAAAAGCAATGTCGATTGGGCGCTTTCAAGGGACCGCTACTGGGGCACGCCAATCCCCGTCTGGCAGTGCGAAAAATGCGGCCGGCACGAAGTCGTCGGCGGGCTGGAAG
>JAVHRF010000093.1:0-2314 GCA_036171515.1 Minisyncoccota bacterium
TCGCCAAAGACAAATGGCAGGGTTGGAAAAATATATTTAAAGGCAAAAAAAATCCGGCCGAAAAAGAAATATCGGAAAAAAATCCGGAAGCGGCCGGCATTCTTAAATTTGAAGATTTCAAAAAGGCGGATTTGCGGATTGGAAAAATTTTAAAAGCGGAAAAAGTGGAGAATTCGGAAAAGCTTTTAAAGCTTCAGGTTGATTTAGGAACGGAAAAAAGGCAGATTGTTGCCGGCATCGGCAAATTTTATTCACCGGATGATTTGATCGGCGGAGAAATCGTAGTGGTCGTCAACCTTGAGCCGCGCTCGCTAATGGGGCTGGAAAGCAGGGGAATGCTACTCGCGGCCAGCGACAAAGAAGCGGTTTTGCTTAAGCCATCCAGAGAAGTCGCTCCCGGATCGAAAGTTCAATAATAAAATATAAAACCTTAAAAAAACCTTAGCCCCTCCGAAGAGGGGCTAAGTAAAACAGATTTGAGTTAATGCTTAATCGATATCATCGCTAAGCATTTATTGCGACTCATTCACTTTCTAGAGTATATACCCTTATGTTTTAAAAGTCAACCCTGTCTAGAAATTCAGCCAAGCTTTGCGTTATTCAAAGGTATGCCCGCGAAATCGCCTCCGGCTCTGCTTTTTAATTATGGATATTTTTCTCCGATTTCTAACGGGGCCAAATTTTATGTTTGACATAAGTAAATAAATATGTTATCCTTGAGGAAGTTTTAATTTATCAGGCAGGCCTGCCTGTCAGTAGGCAGGCTGATAAATTAGGGTTTAGTAATTTAAAAATTTAAAAAGAAAAGGAGAAGAGAATGAAAAAGATAGTAATGATCGCGGCGGTTTTGGTCATGACGGCAACAAGCGTGAAAGCAAGTTTAAATGATAGTATTGGAGCGGGTTTCCAGATGGTAGACAACAGCCCCTCGGCGACATTAAAGATGAGGGGATTGTCGGTAACGCCCCTTGAACTGCAGTATAGTTATATTTTGGGCCACGGTCAGGAGGCAAATATTAATTTGTATGTCCTGCACACAAAATATTTCAAGATGCATTTGATCGATCCCGGTATTTTTCTGGGGAAGACTCTCAGCGGCGTCGATATAGGGCAGAGTTACGACATCAGCTTCGGCGGAGGCGTGGAAATAACGATTTGGAAAAGACTGGTTATTTTCGGAAGCGTAAGAGTTTATCTTCCCGACCCGGGAGCCGCTTCCAAATTAATAGACAGCCAGACGAAATCGGTCGGTGAAAATTCGGCGGCGCAGACAAATGACCCGAATCAGATTTACGATAGCGCTAAAGGAGCGGCATATAACTCGGTTAACGATATTTACGGAGCCGCCTTAAAAAACTATAAGATGAGCTTCGGAGTGATGTGGTTTTTTTGGTGAACGCGCAAGCAAGCCTCTCTTCGGTAACGGAGAGGGGCTTTTTATTTTTGGAATTTGATATAATGAAGTTATGGAAGTTATTCCGGCCATCAATTGCCTTGATTTGAAAGACGCCGAAGAAAATTTAAAAATAGTCAGGCGGCTGGGAGGATTTACGCTGAAAAGGCCCGAGTGGGTGCATTTGGACTACGCCGACAGCCGTTACACTTTTAATAAAACTTGGGGCGGACCGCACGATTTCCTTAAATTAAACCCCAAAGACAGAAAATTTAATTGGGAAGTCCATTTGATGGTTCAGGAGCCGGAAAAATTAATCGGCGATTACCTTAAGGCGGGAGTAAAAAGACTGATTATTCAGGCTGAAACAATAACCAATATTCGCTTTATCGTCGATGAATCGGAAAAATACAATGCCGAGCTGATGCTTTCGGTTGCTCCCGACACGCCAGTCGAATCGCTGAGGCCGTACATGGATAAGGTAAACGAATTCCAGATATTGGCCGTTCATCCGGGCTTGGCGGGCCAGAAATTTTTGTCGCTTAATCTGGATAAAATAAAATTCATCCGGCGGCATTTGCCGAAAGCCAAAATAGAGATTGACGGCGGAGTCAATCCCGAAACTGCCGAAAAAATAAAAGCGGCCGGAGCGGACATTATAACTTCCGCCAGTTATATTTTTGACAGCCGTAGCCCAAAAAAAGCTTATCGGAATTTGGCTAAAGTATAGTATAATTTTAAAAAGGGATTTTATGATGGAACTTCACGAAGAAAAATTAAAATACCTGGAACTTTTGGCTAATCAGATACGGGAAGATATTATCAAAATGCTTGTGGAGGCAGGCTCCGGGCATTCGGCCGGACCACTGGGAATGGCCGATATTTTTACGGCGATGTATTTCCATATTTTGAATCACGACC
>JAVHRF010000094.1:0-2293 GCA_036171515.1 Minisyncoccota bacterium
TTATACAATGAGCTTTCATCGTTGTTGATTAAAGATGAAATCAGCACGTATGCTCCCAAGTCGCGCGCGGGGATTTTTTAGTTTTTATGGACGCGAGCGTAAATATTACCGAGCCAAATAATTTTTTCCGGCTGGCTCTCGCGCGCTTCGAGCACGACCCAAAACTGGTGGCGCTGGCGCCGAAAATCCGCATTTTCCCGGACAAGGAAACTTTCGCGGATGTTTTCTTCGGCGTTTTTTTTAATTATATTTTTTGGCTGGAAAATAACGTTTTGGGAATAGGCGCGGCTCCGGGCAAATTCCAAATAATCCGAAAAGACGCCTTCAAAAAAGTGAGCGGCTACCGCGAGGATTTGGTGGTCGCGGAAGACCTGGATATATTTGGACGCCTGGCGAAAATCGGCCATACCCGCCTTGACCTCAGCCTAACCGCTTACCACAGCGGCCGGCGCATCCATACGGTCGGCTGGCATAAACTAATTTGGCTCTGGACGAAAAATTTCTTCGCCTACACTTTCTTTGGCCGTTCGATTACCGCGGATTGGTACCTCTATCAGCACCGCATTCAGGATAAAAACGCCAAAAAGCGCTCCGAATACCCGGACGAAAACCGGAAAAGCCGCTAAAACCCGCTTTCGTGGCGGATTTAGGAGTCCAAAGCCGAAACTGGACTGGAAAAGCGTATTAACCTATAATCAAAAAAATGCGGCCAAAAATCAGTTTTATAATCCCCGCCCATAACGAGGAAAATTATATCGGCAATTGCCTGGATTCCGTTTTGAAGGAAATTTCCAGGGAAAATTATCCCGCCGAAATCATCGTCATCGACAACAACAGCTCCGATAAAACCAAAAAAATCGCCTCCGGCTACCCTAACGTCAAAATTCTCAATGAGCCGGTTATGGGAAAACCCCGCGCCTGCCAGCGAGGTTTTTTGGAGTCACGGGGCGAGCTTGTCTGCAACATCGATGCCGACGTGATAATGCCGGCCGGCTGGATTAAGGTCGTGACGAAAGAATTCAAAAAAAATCCCGAGCTGGTCTGTTTAAGCGGCCCCCATAAATTTTACGACACCCCGAAATCGTTCCGCCTGCTGAATAGCTCGTATAATTTGGCGATATACGCCACCTACATAAGCGTGCGGCATATCTTAAAAATCGGTTCCGTCACCCAGGGCGGAAATTTTATCGCCAAGAGGGAAGCTCTGGAAAAAATAGGGGGCTTCAACCATCGCTTTAATTTTTACGGCGACGACACCGACATCGCGGCGCGGCTCCATAAAATCGGCGACGTCAAATTTACCCTCAATCTTCCCGTCGAATCTTCGGGGCGCCGCCTCGCTAAAGAAGGCGTCCTGAATATCGCGTTCCGGTACAGCCTTGAATATTTTTGGGTAGTTTTATTCGATAAGCCGCTGCACAAAACTTATAAAGTCGATAACCGGTTCAATAAAAATCAGCAATTAAAAATGGCTTTTTTCAAAAAACCCCGGGCAACCTCCAAAACATCCCGATGAACAGCGTTTTTTCAAAAATCAGATTCTGGCTGCTTCTTTTGGGCGACATTTTGACGCTTTATCTGTCGCTTTTTATCGTTTTAATAATCCGCTATGGCTCGAATTTCTATTACGAACTCATAAATCACCATTTCGCCGCGTTTACTTTGGTTTTCGTAATTTGGATTATCGTTTTTTACGTCGCCGGTCTTTACGATGCCATTAAACTCAGGAACAACAGGGAGTTTTTGAAAATCCTTTTCCTTTCGATGGCCGTCAACGCCTTTTTAAGCATTTCTTTCTTTTATATCGTGCCGGATTTTCATATCACTCCAAAAACAAATCTTTTCCTGTTCCTGCTCGTTTTCTTCGTCCTGGAATTTTTCTGGCGCCGCTTTTACAACATTTACTCTATCCCCGGAGAATCTTTTTACAAAATAGCTTTAATCGGCGACAACGCGACGACCGAAGAAATCCGGAAAGCCATCGGCTCCAACCCCCAGCTCGGTTACGAAATAAAAGTTTGGCTGAAAGAAGGACTGGCGGATCAAGAACTCCAGCATCTTCACCAGATAATTATCGAAAAAAACATAAATTTAATCGTCACGCCGCTTCACCTCAAGAAAGACGCCGAGACGGTCGCCTTGTTTTATGAGCTTCTGGGAATGGGAATCGAAATCTGGGACTTGCCAAAACTTTATGAGGAAATATTCCAGAAACTTCCCCTTTCCGAGCTTGAAGAATCCTGGTTTTTGGAAAACCTGAGCGGCCGGGTAAAATTCTACGACAATCTCAAGC
>JAVHRF010000095.1:0-10478 GCA_036171515.1 Minisyncoccota bacterium
GAGCGGAGAAAATGTCTGAAAACGCGGCTTGAAGCATACTTTTAAGATGGGTTCTATTTGGAAAAAAATTTTAGGCATCGACCAGTTGTCTTCTTTGAAGCCGATAGTCGAAAAAATAAACGAGAGGGAAAAGGAAATCGAAAAACTTACTGACGAAGATATAAAAAGCCGGTTTCTTAAAATAAAAGAAGAGCTGCCGGACAAAAACCGCGACGAGCTTTTAATCGAGGCTTTTTCCCTGGCGAGAGAAGCATCTAAACGAACGGCCGGCAAAAGGCCGTTTGACGTTCAGCTTTTGAGCGGCATTTTTTTGGATCGCGGCTCGATAATCGAAATGCTTACCGGCGAAGGAAAAACTCTGGCGGCGGTGGCTCCGGCCGCTTTCAACGCCTTAGAAGGCAAGGGCGTCCATGTTGTTACGGTCAACGAATATCTAGCTCGCCGCGACGCCGTCTGGATGGGGCAGATTTACAGGTTTTTGGGGTTAAGCGTTTCCTGTCTGGTTCCTAATGGCGCCTATCTTTACGACCCTGATTTCCAGATTCCCAAAGAGGGAGAGGTTCTGGCCGACCAGGAGCGGGACAAAACCGGAAATTTTTTGGTTCAGCAGGAGTTTTTGAGGCCCGTTTCCCGACGCGAAGCTTATCTTGCTGACATCACTTACGGAACCAACCAGGAATTCGGTTTCGATTATTTGCGCGACAATCTGGCCTATTCTCTCGAGCAGCAGGCCCAAAGGGAGCCGCATTTCGCTATCATCGACGAAGTCGACAGTATTTTAATCGACGAGGCGAGGACGCCGCTGATTATTGCCGCGCCTGACCAGCAATCGAGCGAACTTTATAAGACTTTTGCCCGGATTATTTCTTCGCTCCGGAAAGACGAAGACTATGCTGTCGACGAGAAGTTCAAGTCGGTCAGCATTAACGATTCTGGGATAAATAAAGTCGAGAAGATGATGGGCGTTTCCAATATCTATTCGCCGGAAAATTTGCGTCTGACCAGGTTTTTAGAGGAAAGCCTGAAGGCGAAAGAGCTTTTCCGTCGCGACAAGGATTATGTCGTTAAAAACGGCGAGATAATTATCGTCGACGAATTCACGGGACGGATGCTCTTCGGCCGCCGCTACACGGGCGGACTGCACCAGGCGATAGAGGCCAAGGAAGGCGTTTTAGTTAAGGACGAAAACCGGACTTACGCGCAGGTTTCCATCCAGAATTATTTCCGCCTTTACAAAAAACTGGCCGGAATGACCGGAACGGCGCAGACGTCGGCCGAAGAATTTTCGAAAGTTTATAAGCTGGAGGTAGTCAGCATTCCGACCAACAAGCCTATGATAAGGAAAGACAATTCCGATTTGATTTATAAAGATTTAAAAAATAAATGGCAGGCAATCACTAAAGAAGTCAAAGAACGGAACAGAAAAGGCCAGCCGGTTTTGATTGGAACGGCTTCAATCGAGCATAACGAGCATCTGGCGGCGTTATTAAGCCAGGAAGGGATATCCTGCGAAGTTTTAAACGCCAAAAACAACGAACGGGAAGGCGCGATTATCGCCCAGGCCGGAAAACGGGGAGCGGTTACGGTTGCCACCAATATGGCCGGCCGCGGCGTCGACATAATTTTAGGAGGCAATCCTCCCGACGCGAAAGAAGCGGAAGAAGTTAAAAATCTTGGCGGCCTTTATGTTTTGGGCACCGAACGTCACGATGCCAGGCGCATAGACAACCAGCTACGGGGACGCTCCGGACGCCAGGGAGATGCCGGCGAATCGCAGTTTTTCCTGTCGCTTGAAGACGACCTGATGAGGATTTTCGGCGGTGAACAAATCAAGGGCGTGATGGAAAAATTCAATCTGCCGGACGACCAGCCTATCCAATCGGGTTTTGTTTCCAAGGCTGTCGGCCAAGCTCAGGCGAAAGTGGAGGGGTTCAACTTCGACACCAGGAAAAATTTGCTTGATTATGATGATGTTTTAAACAAGCAGCGGACCGCTTTTTATAAAAAACGGCAGGAAATTTTGAATAGTCTCAATAAAGAAAATCTGGCTAATATTATTTTCGAAGCGGCCGCGGCTTATTTCGAATCGATAAAAGAGCAGCCTTTCGGGGAACTCAAGAAAATTTTCGAAGCGGTCGGCATTGTAAATAAAAGCCGGATTTGGCCGGAGAATCCTGATGCCGAAAGCGCCAAAAATATTTTAATCAAGGCCGGAGTCGAGACGTCTATGAACCCGCAGGCCAAAAACCAGCTTTTGAGCTTTATGGATTTTCTCTGGATGAACCATTTAGAAGATTTGGAATCGCTTCGGGAGGGCATCGGCCTGCGGTCTTACGGTCAAAAAGACCCGCTCGTCGAATACCGCAAAGAAAGCCACTTCCTTTATAACCGGATTTGGGACAATTTCGGCCAGCTGGTGTTCCAGAATATTTTCAAGCTTGCCCCTTTTGGCGCCAATGCCGAGCCTTCGGTTCCTGTTGCCGCCAAAAAACAAATCCAGTTTCCCGCCACGGCTGGCAAGTCCGGTAAAGTGGGCCGGAATGACCCTTGCCCGTGCGGAAGCGGAAAGAAGTATAAGCGCTGTCATGGCGCTTGAATTTCCGTTGCTCGCCCATCGCGTAAGAAAACTTCCGCGTGGGCTCGCTAGGAAATATAAGAAATGCCACGGGAAGTGAGAAAAAACATGGATATACAATTAAAGCAATTCGATAAACAATATCTTGATTCTTTGAAAGGTAGGGAGAATATACGTTATACCGAAAAAGGCACTTATTATATTATTGTATGCGACGGCGAAAATGCCGGAGTGGTCGGCTATATCCCGGCTCTTGCCGAGGAAAACGCCGGATTCATTCAAATTGTAATGGCTCCGGAATTCAGAGGAAAAGGAATTCTGAAAATCGCGGAAGATATTCTCGCGAAAAAGCACGGATTAAAAAAGTTATACGCGAAAATAGAGTTATCGAACGAAGCGTCGATAAAAGCCCATCTTAAGGCGGGGTTTAAATATCCCGCGGGCGCGCAGCTGATTCAGCTTGAAAAGGAATACTGATAAGCTTAATTAATCCGTAGGGCATGAAATACCTAAAAGGACAAAAAGAAAAAGATGCGGTTCGGTGGATGAATAAAGCGGCCGAAATCGCCGGAAAGGCTTTATGCTTTGAAGCCAAGTGCGGGGCGGTTATTGTTAGGGATGGTGAAATTATCGGCGAAGGATACAACGCGCCGCCGCTGGACAAAGAAAAAAACCGGATGTGCGGCAAAGAATTCGGCCCAGGTAAATAAAAATATGACCGAACCTGCTGCATACACGCCGAGTGGCGGGCGATTATGGACGTGCTAAAAAGGAATCCTAAAGAAATAAAAGGAGCCAGCCTTTATTTCGCAAGAATTGATGGCAGCGGTAAGATTAAAAAATCGGGCAAACCGTATTGTACGGTCTGTAGCCGGCTGGCGCTGGATGCCGGAATCGCAAAATTCGTATTGTGGCACGAAGAAGGAATTGGCGAATACCCGGCGGAAGAATATAATCGGTTATCGTACGAATACGTTTCCGCGGTCAAAAAAATAAATTAAAAAACGGCAGAACAAAGTAAAATAAAATTATGAAATACAACAAATTGGTCAGGGATAAAATCCCGGAATATATAAAAAGCAGAGGCGGAAAGCCGGCTATCCATATTGCCGGCGATGAAGAGTATTGGAAAAAACTTAAAGAAAAACTGGCGGAAGAAATAAAAGAATTTTTTGAAAGCGAGACCATCGAGGAGATGGCTGATGTCCAGGAGGTGATTGGCGCGATATGCGCTTATAAAAATTTCAACGGGGAAAAAGTTGAAGCGGCCAGAAAGAAAAAAGCGAAAGAACGGGGAGCGTTTAAAAAAAGGATTATTCTGGAAGAGTCTTAGTTCAGCTATTTTTAAATTTATTAAACATTGTTTTTTATTGATATACTGAATAAGCGATGGAAAATAAGAAGGATTCAAAACCAATCAGGTTAATCTCGCTTAACACCTGGGGCGGGAGAGCGCTTTATCCGCTGATGAGCTTTTTCAGGCAAAAGGCGGATAAAACGGATATTTTCTGCCTGCAGGAAATTTTCGATGTCGACCAGGCGGGGCTGGACGAGCGGCATCCGGAAGAGCACGTCCATGGCGAGCTTTTTAAAAAGATTTCCGACGCGCTTTCCGATTTTGAAGGCTCGTTCGCGTATTTCGACGACAATCCTTACCGCCAAAGCCTGGCGATTTTCGCGAGGCGGGATTTGCCCGTAAAAGAAGTCTCCGATTTCGTTGTTTATAAGCCGGAAAAGCCGAAAGAAACCGGAAGCGTTGTTATCTCCAGCCGGAAAATTCAATATTTGACGCTCGGAGGCTCCGGGAAAAATTACACGATAGCCAATTTCCACGGCCTTTGGAACGGCGGTCCGAAAACCGACACGCCGGAACGCCTAAGCCAGTCTAAACGCGTCAAGGAATTTCTGGATAAAATCGGCGGCCAAAAAATTTTATGCGGGGATTTTAATCTCCTGCCCGGAACCGAATCGATGCGGATTCTGGAGAAGGGGATGCGGAATTTAATTGCCGAAAACAAAGTCGCGTCGACCAGGACGCCGCTTTACCGGCATTTCCAGGATCCGGCCGAGCCGAATTTCGCCGATTATATTTTAACTTCACCGGAAATAAACGTTTCGCGGTTTGAAGTTTTGCCGGATATCGTTTCGGACCACTCGCCGCTTTATTTGGAATTTAATTAAAACTGGCCGCCGGAATGATTCGAGCCTCTTTTATTTTTTCAAATTTTATGGTATAAAAGATTAGAATGATTAATTTTCAAAACGTTTCAAAGATTTACAGCCACGACATGGCTGCTCTGAAGGAGATTACTTTTAAAGTGGGGCAGGGAGAATTCGTTTCGCTGGTGGGAAAATCGGGCGCCGGAAAATCAACCGCCATCAAGCTTATTATAGGAGAAGAAAAGCCCACTAAAGGCAGGGTTTATTTCGGCGATTACGAAATAAATAAGATTAAAAATAACGAGCTGCCGGCTTTTCGCCGCCACATCGGCACTATTTTCCAGGATTTCCGCTTGCTATCCAATAAAACCGCCGCGGAGAACGTCGCTTTCGCGCTGGAAGTTGCCGGTCGGCCGCAGAGCGAAATCAACGAGCTCGTCCCGCAGGTTTTGGATATGGTAGGGCTAAGCGCCCGGGCGGGCAATTTTCCCAACGAACTTTCCGGCGGCGAAAAACAGCGCATCGCCATCGCTCGCGCCATGATCAACCGTCCCGAACTGATTATCGCCGACGAGCCGACTGGGAATTTAGACCCTTTCAATACCTGGGAAATCATCAAGCTGCTTTTGAAAATCAATGAACTGGGAACGACGATTCTTCTCGCCACCCACGACAAAGAAATCATCAACAAACTTGAGAGGAGAGTTATTACGCTCGACAACGGCGCTCTTATCCGCGACGAAGCGAAAGGAAAATATATTTTAATCTAAATGTTTACTATTTTTTCGAGAATAATTTATTACGGGTTTAAGAATTTTGAACGGAATAGCTGGCTTTCGGTAACCACGGTTATCGTTATGGTCCTGGCGCTTCTGGTTTTTCACAGCCTTATTATTTTTCAGGTTATTACCCAGGGAGCGATAACATCCATTCAGGACAAAATCGATATCAGCGCTTATTTTAAATCTTCCACGCCGGAAGACGAAATTTTAAATATCAAAGAGGCTTTGAGCAGCTTGCCGGAAGTCAAAAGCATCGATTACGTTTCCCGCGACCAGGCTTTGGCGAATTTCAAGGCAACCCACCAAAACGACCAAACCATTATTCAGGCGCTGAATGAAGTAAGCAGCAACCCGCTTGAGGCTTCATTGGTTATTAAAGCCCAAAATCCGTCGCAATATTCGACGATTACCGATTACTTCAAAAATCCAAATATCAGTCAATATATTGACAAGGTTAATGATGCTAAGAACCAGGCAGTAATCGACCGCTTGAGGAGCATCATCAGCACGATATCCCGCCTCGGATTTTTATTGACCGCCGTTCTGGCTTTGATCTCCATTACGGTTGCGTTTAACACTATCCGTTTGGCGATTTATTCCAACCGCGACGAAATAAATATTATGCGGCTGGTTGGCGCTTCGAATATCTTAGTCAGGGGACCTTACGTTGTCGAAGGAATAATTTCGGGTGTTATCGCCGCTTTGGCAAGTATATTGATTGCCTGGCCGTTTTTGTATTTTCTTTCGCCGTACCTGCTGACTTTTATTCCCGGTTTGAATATCGTCGATTATTTCTATTCCAATATTTTGGCTCTGGCTTTTTACCAGCTGCTTTTCGGAATTGTCATCAGCGGCTCCTCCAGCCTGATAGCCGTCCAGAGATACCTAAAAAACTAAAACGCGGAAGTCGTTACTTCCTGCCTCAGGCGCAAGCAGATATAAAATTATTGCGAAATAAAAAAGGCGTCCGAAGACGCCTTTTGGCTTGCTATTTGAACCACACGAATAGGCCTACTATAACAGCGACAGCCAAAACAGTTATGTCCGCTTTGTAGATTTTCTTTACAAAACGGTTTTCCGAATCGATTGTCACCATGCCTATCAGGCCGGAATAGAGGAAAACATCGGTCAGTATCGTCTTAAACATTTAACCCTCCTGTTTTTTTGTTAATATGGCCGTTAAAACTGCCGCGAATCCGATGCCGCAGCAAATTGCCGGCCCCAACTGGAAAATCCCTTCGACCGATTTGTGGCAGTCAACCAAAAAAGCTCCGGTTATCGCGGCCGCAACGGCAACAACAATCATTATTTCCGAAAATAAGCTCGTCTCTTTCATTTTACATCCTCCTTGCCCGCCTTTGGCAGGTTTATTTTTTATGTCAAATTGCTTATTAAGAATAGCACAATAAAATATACTTGTCAAGTTTAAAACCGCAAATTGATTTTCCTGCCGCCGCGCTTGACTGCTTATTTAATCTGCTCCATATCTAATAATAGAACTTTAACAAGGAGGGCTAAATGAAGCCAAGATATGACCAGAACCAAATATCGAAGGAAATCAATAAGATGAGGCGTAAATTTAATGATTTAGTCGGACAAAAAAGGGAAATCGAAAAAAGGCTTGACGATATTAAAACTCTAGACAGAAGGATCGACGAAGCAATTAGCACAACAAGAAGCGATCTCAGGAAACTAAATGAGATATATTTTATCCAAAACGGCGTTCCCAAAAAAATCGCCAAATTGCGCGAAAAAATTATTTCGGAAATACTCTTCAGCCAGAGAAAAGACGTCAAGGTTTCCGAAAGCGAAAAAGCGTCGAAAAATATTAAAAAGGACAAAGAGGAATTACAGAAAATCTGCCCGCACCAGTTTATTGTCACGAGGGAAGATTATGAAGGTTCTTCCAGTTATGACTATGACGATGCCCGCCGTGAAGGGAGAATATGCGTTGTTTGCGGGCTTATAGAGACCTCGAAAGACAGCTCTAAAGAGCCTTATTCGGGCGTTCTTACCGATAAGGACAACAGGCTGGTAAAGCGTAACGGCAATTTTTTTGAATCATTGGTTGAAAAATATCACGACGTGTTTTCAAAAGAGCTTGATTACTTTTTAGAACTATTCTTGAACAGCGCTGGCGGATTTGGCTATCTTGATGGCGATAATCTAAAAGCGAAATAAATTATTAAGCCCCGATTTATCGGGGCTTTTCTAATTCTATTAAGCGCTCCACTCTCTAATTTTATGATTTAGATTCTTCTTTTTCTTTGGCGTCGATGGCAACGAGGGTTTTTTTCTTTACGGCTTCGGCGAGCTTTTTGTCTTCTTTTAGTTTCAGCCTGGCATTGTCGAATCCGACGCCGAGCTTCTGGTCTTCGAAAGAATAGCTGTTTCCCGATTTTGTTATTACGCTGGCTCCAACTGCGACATTCAGAAGGTCGGATTCATAGGAAATGCCTTCGTTGTATAAAATGTCGAATTCGGAAAATTTAAATGGCGGAGCGACTTTATTTTTGACTACTTTCGCTTTGACGCGGCTGCCGATTATTTCTTCTCCTTTCTTGACGTAAGCGGTGCGGCGGACGTCTATCCTTACCGACGAATAAAATTTCAGGGCTCGACCGCCCGGGGTGGTCTCTGGATTACCCCACATCACACCTATTTTTTCCCTAAGCTGATTTATAAAAATTATCAGAGTCTGGCTATTGTCGGCGATGGCCGCGAGTTTCCTTAAAGCCTGGGACATCAGCCGCGCCTGAAGACCGATTGTTTGCTGTCCCATTTCACCTTCGATTTCAGCGCGCGGGGTTAAAGCGGCAACGGAATCAACCACTACAACCGAAATCATTCCCGACCGGACCAAACTTTCCAGAATATTAAGCGCTTGTTCGCCGTCATCTGGCTGGGAAATCAGAAGTTCTTTGACATTAACACCGAGCTTGGCGGCGTATTCAGGGTCAAGAGCGTGTTCGGCGTCTATGAAAGCCGCTCTACCGCCCTGTTTTTGGGCCTGGGCGACGACATTTAAAGTCAAAGTCGTTTTTCCCGAAGATTCTGGACCATAAATCTCAACTATCCGTCCGCGCGGCAAACCGCCGACGCCTAAAGCGATATCGAGCGACAGCGAGCCGGTCGGAACAGCTTTGACGTTGACTCTCTTTGAGTCGCCCATTTTCATAATAGCGCCTTCGCCGTATTTCTCCTGAATAGCGGAAATCAGGTGCTCCAAATTATTTTCTTCTTTATCAGTTTCAGTTTCTTTTTTAACCATTTGAATTAATTCTATAAATATAAATTAAAATTACAAGCGAGGGATGAATAACGGCGAAGCTGTTATTCAGACCGAGCGAAGTAATTTTATGAGCACGGCGATTATAATTACAAGCGAGGGAGAAATAAAGGCCGAAGGCATTTATTTATACCGAGCCCTGCCTGCGCAGGCAGGGAAGTGATTTTATAAGCAAGCTCCCACACCTATATATAGGTGTGGGAGCAGGGCGATTAAAAATTTAAGCCGGAAGTTGAGTTTAGCAAATTAAGCGTTTGGAGATAAATTTTTTTTACAACCGTTATTTCTCTGCCGAGAGATTTTTTGGCTTTAATTTCGAAAGTGTTTAATCCGGGCGAAAGGGCGACGTCTTTTGTCCATGAGCCGTCGGGAGCGATATTTATTTTTTCGCTGTTGATTGAAAGTTCGTCGGCGTTTTTAACGCTGCCCGCGAACGAAAAAGTGCTTGAGGTTGTTATCGGAATGGGAATATCGCCGGCGGGATTGCTTATCATCAATACCGGTTCGCCGAAAATCCTGCCGAAATTTAAAATAAGATACGCGAGTAGAACCAGGGCGATAAATCCGGCTATTATGATTTTATTCCAATTTTTCAGGGCGAAACGGTTTTGGGGCAAAGCGTCGGCCGGACCCGAGGAGCCGGCTAAGGCTCGCCTGCCGATTATCTGCCACCAGGGAACATAATCGAAATTAAGAATCTCGCCCAATCTTTTCAGGTAGCCCCGCAAATAAGGTGCTGAAGGCATTTTTTCGTACCGTTCATTCATTAAATTATCCAAATTCTTGGCGGAAATATTGCTGATTTCGCTTAGCCTTTGGATTGTCAGGTTTTTTTCCTTTATTTTTTCCTTTAGGAATTCCGAGAAATTGCGGTTTTCCATAATTTTATTTTTTGTATTTATATTTTTGAGGCCAGGTATTCTTCGATATGCTCTTCGAATATGTCCCGCGGTTTGGCGCCTTCGCCGGGTCCGATGAAACCGTCGATTTCCATCAAATCCAGGAGGCGGGCGGCTCTCGCGTAGCCGACCTGAAGCCTTCTCTGAAGCAGGGAAGCGGAAGCTTTTTTGGCCTCCAAAACCATTTTTATGGCTTCGTCATACAATTCGTCTTTTTCTTCTTCAAGATACTCGCCGAAAGCGTCGAGTTTTTCCGGGTAAGCGCCCGTAGCCGTGTTTACGGGCACGTCGATATTTTCCGTCAAATTATATAATTCACTGTTTTTGGTTTTGACGAAATTTGCGACCTTATTTATTTCTTCTTCGGACAAATAAGCGCTTTGGATTCTTTTCGGCTTGGAAACCTCGGCGGAAATAAAAAGCATATCGCCGGCTCCCAAAAGTTTTTCGGCGCCGCCCGTGTCCAAGATTGTCCGTGAATCAACCTGGCTTGCCACCTGTAGCGCTACTCTGGCGGTGATGTTGGCCTTAATAAGGCCGGTGATAATTTCAACCGACGGCCTTTGGGTCGAAAGAATCAAATGAATGCCGGTGGCTCTTGACATCTGCGCCAGCCTGACGATATAACCCTCAACTTCCCGTCCGTAACTCGTCATTAAATCGGCGAGTTCGTCGATTATTATCAGGATATAAGGCAGCCTTGTTTCGCTGTTTTTCAAATTGGCGTTATAGCTCTGGATGTCGCGGCGTCCGGCTTCCTGTAGAATATCGTA
>JAVHRF010000096.1:0-2227 GCA_036171515.1 Minisyncoccota bacterium
GTCAAAAAAAGAAATTTGATTTGCCTGAGGCGGCATCGCGCCTGCCGGCTGGCTAATGGGATTGAAAAACTGGAACCAAACCAGAACAATAACAACCATAATAATGACCGTTCCCACCGTGGTGGCGGTTTTTTTTGTTCCCTCGTCCGATTCCTGAAGTTTTTTCAGATATTTTTCAAATTTTTTTAAAACATTATTCATATTAAGATAATGGCTTTAGAACAATAACTTCATTTTTTAATTTTTCGATGTCTTTTTTCTTGATAACCAGCTTATTTTGGAGCTCCGGTTTTTTCTCCATTAATTTTAAAAATTTTTCGCCGCCCTTGAAAATTTCCGGAATGATTATTTTAGGTTCGACTTGCTTGACTATCTGTTTGGCGATTTCGGGAGTAAGATATTTTTCGCCGATTGGCAGGAATAAAATATCCGCTTCGGATATTTCTTCAAGAATGTCTGGCGACAGAGGCGCGGAGATTTGCCCCAAAAACGCCAGGCGGTAATCTTCCCATTCGACCAAGAAAACAGTTTTTATTTCCTTGTCTTTTTTTTCGGCAGGCGAAGCCGGAAAGCCGCGGAAATGGATGTCTTTTATTTCGTATTCGCCGGCGAAAGAAAATTCGTTTCCGGGCATATTTTTAAGTTCGTTTTCCGCGAGCGAAACCCTGGTTTTTAAAACGATATCCGCCTTGAGGCGGTTATTCGGCGGGTCGGTCAAAAGCGATATTTCGCCGTTCTGGATGTCAAAGCAATTTTGGCCTCGGTAGTTGATAACCATTAGCTAATTCTATCAAAAAACAAGGCTGTTTTCAACGGCGAACTGGAGCGGAAAAATCCGTTCATTTTTCCCGCAAATTACCGCGTCGATACATAGGCGCGGGGTTAAAATTAAATAAAATGGTTTTATAAGCAATTTTTTAGACTTAAGCCCCGCTAATTAATTTTAAATTTAACGGGATAAACCTTTTGGCTTCGCCAGCTGGCGGAGAGAAAAAATTACTTACAAAATCTTAAAAAAAGCCCCCGCTAGGCGGGGGCAAATGTTATCTTGCTTCGATGGTCATCCTGACAGAATTTTCTTCTGCCCGGAATTTGAAATAGCACGCTTTGTAATCTTTGGTATAGGTGTTGTCAATCTGCTTCGTCGACGGCAAATCGGCGTCGTAGTCGCTTTTATACCACACGTAGGCGTTCCCGGCGTCCGGATGGCTGAAGTAGCAGTATCCGCGAACTTTTATCCAGCCGCTCCAACAGTCGCGGCGAACCGTGATTGTTGCCGCCGGATTGTCTCTGTCAAGCGTCGTCAATCTTGATGCTCCGGCGCAGGTCGGGTAGCTGAAATCTCTCGCCAGTTCCGCGTTTTGGACGGCGCGCTGGGCGCGAAGATCCGCGACCGCTCTTGCTTGTTCGGCGGGTTTTTGCGCGCCGAAATAATAAACGGCAAAGGCGATAAGCGCCAGCGCGATAACCAATTTTACGCTCCACCAAATAATCTTTTTCAGGCTATCCTTGCTTGGAAAATGGAATGGAATCTTCGGAAGATTAATAGCCCGTTGGGCAAATTGCTTAGGCATTTTTCTCCTCCTTTCCAAACACCATCTTAACGGCCTTTTCTACCACCTCCGGCAAACGGTCTATTCCCGCTATGTTGATGTCTTTTATCCAGAGCTTGGCGTTGTCTTTCTTGTAGATAAGCAAGGCGCTTGAAGCGGCTTTTTCGGGCGATAATCCCGCTTTTTTGAGATCTTCCACCGTGTCGATAATCTTTTTGGAGACAAGGGATTCCTCTTCGGCAACTTTGTTTTTTTCCAAAATCTTTCTGGCTTCATCGGAATATTCGATAATCAGGTCAACTCTGGAAATGTCTATTCCGTATTTTTCTTCCAGCCGTGAATGTTCGGTGGTTTCTAAATGCTCCTTCCCTAATTCTTCTTTGACGGCCGCGAAGTTGTCTTTGTAATAAGCAACGGTTTCTTCCGGATGAAGCGGCTTAAGATGGGCGTTCTTATCTGATAATCTCGCTATCACATTTAAGAGCAGATTAATTTCTGTCTGGGCGACGTTAATCTGTTGCGCCGTCGAAACGCCGACTATGCTTTTGGCGATGACTTTCAGTTCGTCGGTTATTCCTTTTATAATCGCGTCGTCATTGTCGTATCCGCTAAAAACGCAAATGCCGTTTTCCATTATCGACGGGTCATAACAGAACTCGAAAGAAAGATACAGC
>JAVHRF010000097.1:0-2223 GCA_036171515.1 Minisyncoccota bacterium
CGCCCGGAGCGACGATGCGCACGCCGACTCCGCCGATATCCGCCTTGCCGGTTATAGCGTGCCTTATTTGAGCGAGATTCAGGATAAACTCAATATCGTTTTTATAATCGGTTTCGGTGATTTCCGAAGTTTCTTTCTTCCCGCCGATATCCAAATTGAGCAGATATTTCCCGGATTCGGTTTCGAGATGCGCGAAAAATAAATTCTTTTCGCCATCATAGATAGCGAATTTCTTGGAAGAACTTCCGGGATTAACGCTTAGGATCTTCGCCATTCCCAATTTTCTATTTCTCCCGGGTCAAGCCCGTATTTCCTTATGTAGCGCCCATGGTCTTCTAGCTTCTGCTCGTATTTACGGGCCAAGTCAGCGGCCTTATCTTTGCTGATTACGCCGGCCTCGCCCATTTTCAAAAATGCCTCTTTCGCCAAATCGTAGCGGCTGGTGTGATTCCGTACATGCATATCAAAAGGCGTAGTCGTAGAACCGTGCTCCCTATAACCATGCACGGAAAACCGCCCGGTGCCGTCCTGCTCGTCAAACAGAATTTGCTTCAAGGTATTTTGATAGCCGTGAAAATTGAATATAACCGGTTTATTGTGGGTAAAATAATCGTCGAAATGGTCGCTCTCATTTTTTAGTCCGAAGCTTCCGATTCCGAGCGGAGTCATTTCCATAATATTTACAAAGCGGACTTTTATCTCCGGGGCCTCGGTTTTCACTATGTCTATCGCCGCCAGGGACTCTTTGGTCAGATAGTCTCCGATACCGGAAAAAACTATATCCGGTTCCGGGTCGCTCGCGAAATCCCAAATCATTATCCCGTGCTCCATTTCTTTTTGGGCGAGTTCCGGGGTAAGCCAGCGGGGCTCCTGGGTTTTACCCGCGACAATTACATTCACCTCTTTTTTGGAGGATAGGCATTTCTTAAGCACCGCGAGCGTGCTGTTCCCGTCCGGCGGAAAATAAACGTGACTAAAATCTCCCGGTTTGTTTAATATGTCGTGGATGAACCCGGGGTTCTGGTGGGAAAAACCGTTGTGCTCCTGCCTCCAGCCCGAAGAGGTAAGTATGTAATTCAGGGAAGGAATATCTCCGCGCCAGGATATTTCCCTCGCGGCATGCAAAAATTTGGAATACTGGTCTGCCATACTGGAGATCACCTGAATGAAGGCTTCGTACGAAGCGAAAATAGAGTGGCGCCCGGTCAGAACATAGCCTTCGAAAAGCCCCTGCAAGGTGTGTTCGCTTAGCATCTCAATCACCCGCCCGTCGTTTCGCAGGTCCTTGTCCCATTCTTCCTTGGGATAAACAAAACCCCTCGCGGTAACTTTAAAAACTTCGTCCAATTTATTGGAATATGTTTCGTCCGGTGAAAAGATGCGGAAGTTTTTATGCTCCCGGTTCAGTTCAAAAATTTTCTCAAGATATAATCCGGCCCTGCGCATGCTGGACGATCCTATCGTTCCGGGGCGCGTGGCGTCCTCGGCGAATTCTTCCGCGGACGGCAAGTTAAGCTCTTTCATCACTCCCTCCCCGCCCATTGCGTGCCGGCTGTCCCCCATTCGAAGTTTCGGTTCCGGAACCAAATTTTTTATTTCTTCGCTAAATCCCTCCGGATTAAAAAGCTCTTCAAATTTATATGCGTGGAGCCATTTCTCAATCGCATGAAGTTCCGTCCGGTCGGTTTTGGCGTTCGGCCCGACAACCTGATGGGAAAGGCAGTTACCCTCAATCTTCTGGCCTTTTAATTTTTTTATGCCGGTCCATCCTTTTAACGTTTTTAAAACTATCATCGGAAAGCGGGCCGGGGCTTCCGGAGCCGAGCCCTCGCGCGCCTGCTTTTGAATAGCGCGGATCTTTTGATAACACTCTTCCATGGTCGCGGCCATTTTCTCGTAGGGGTCTTTGCCCTCTACTATATATGGCTCGTATCCATAGCCGTAGAAAAGGGATTTTAATTCCTTGTTCGTCATCCGCCCGAAAATTGTCGGTCCGGATATTTTGTAGCCGTTCAGATGTAAAATAGGCAAAACCGCGCCATTCGTTTTCGGGTCTATGAATTTATTTATGTGCCAGGCTGTGGCGGTAGGACCCGTCTCCGCCTCTCCGTCGCCCACCAGGGCCGCAACGATAAGTTCCGGGTTATCAAGCGCCGCGCCGTAGGAAGTAGAAAGTGAATAACCGAGCTCCCAGCCCTCCAGAATCACACCAGGAGTTCCGGG
>JAVHRF010000098.1:0-2210 GCA_036171515.1 Minisyncoccota bacterium
ATTTCGATGATAGCTGGCTGTTCCTCGGGTATGGAACCTGTTTACAGTATGATATTCGAAAAAAACGTCGCTGTCGGAAATTTTTATTATCTCGACCCTGTTTTTGAAGAAAAATTCCGGAAAGAAGGGCTGATGAAAGCGGATATTTTAAACGAAATAAACGCCCACGGAGGAAGCCTGGCGAAAGTTGACGGCATTCCGGAGCGGCTGAAAAAAATATTCGTCACTGCCCACGACATATCTCCCGAAGACCACGTCCGGGCCTTGTCGGCCGTCCAAAAATGGGTTGACTCTTCCGTCTCCAAAACCAATAATTTTCCGGCCGACGCCACCGTTAAAGACGTCGAGGAAGTTTACCTGCTGGCGCACAATCTCGGATGCAAAGACGTAACCGTTTTCCGCGACACCTCCATTAAAGACCAGGTGCTTGTCGGCGGCAAGATAGCCAAAACCGAAGAAAAAATAGCGGCCACTAAAGACGAGAAAGCGGAAGGTTTGGTTGTTTATCCGGAAGAAAGCGCGAAAACCAAAGCGGTTTCCGCCCTTGAAATTTTGCCTCTCGAAAAAATAAAAGAGCCGGAGGCCGGCGCGCCCAAGAAATGCCCGTCTTGCGGCGGCCAATTAATCAAACAGGAAGGCTGCATCAAATGCCCCGTTTGCGGCTGGGGCGCCTGCCTTTAAAATTAGCAGCAAGGAGATAATGAAAATATATAAAAGAATTTTTATTTATACCGAGCCCTGCCTGCCGGCAGGCAGGGAACCAATTTTATGAGTAAAGCGATTATTATTTTTTATGGAAAATTCAAAAAATAAAAAAATTTCCGAGCACGGCGAAGAAGAGCTGAAAAAAATCAGGGATGAGATTGTTAGCCTGAAAAACTCTCCCCTTTACGGATACCGGACTAAAAATAAATTCTATCCGGTTATCGGGGAAGGCAGCCATGACGCCAAAATAATGTTTATAGGCGAAGCGCCGGGTAAAAACGAGGCTTTGACCGGCCGACCCTTTTGCGGCGCCTCCGGAAAATTTTTGGACGAGCTTCTAAAATCAATCGGCCTCGACCGCACCGGAGTTTACATAACCAACATCGTCAAAGACCGCCCGCCGGAAAACCGCGACCCGCTTTCGGAAGAAATTTCCCTTTACGGCCCGTTTTTGGCTCGCCAGATAGAATTAATCCAGCCCGAAGTCCTGGTGGCTCTCGGCAGGTTTTCGATGAAATATCTGATGGAAAAATTCGGCCTATCCGAAAAACTGGATTTAATCAGCCGGCTGCACGGCCGGTCGTTCGAAGCGTCGGCGCCCTACGGAAAAATCCGCCTTTTTATTTCCTATCATCCGGCGGCGGCTCTTTACGACGGCAGCGCCAGAGAAACCCTTTTGAAAGATTTTAAGAATTTGAAAGCGCTTTTATAGGAATTAAAAAATGAATTTTTATACTTTTACGATACGCAACTGCCTCGCGATTTGACGCGGGACTTGCGCTGGCGGCGTTAAGCCTTGCGACGATTAGCCGTTCAAATATTTATCTTTCAAAAATAAGCTGAATTCTTTCATCTCTTTTTGGTGTTTTTGCAGCCTTTCGGACAGTTCCTCTTTTTGTTTTTCGCTTATTTTTTCCGGAACATTCTTGTAGTCTTCGCCGCCGTTATGAATTCTGAAACTGCCTTCTCCGTCTTCGGTTATTTCAATGCGATTACTACTGTCGGATTTCCTGTTCCTATAGAATTCTCTTAAGAATCCGGCAGTCTTAGCCATTAATTTTTTATTTTCTTCGCGCCAATTTTTGTATTCCGGAGTTTCGTCATTTTTTGAATTTTCGGTTTCCGCTTCCACCCAGGCCTGATGATTATCTCCTCTTTTAACTTCTTCGGAAGAAATTCCGTATTTTCCGGCTATTTTACGATATATTTCGTTTTGACCGGCAAACCTTTCTTCGGATTCATTTGGCGCGCTTATTTCAACCCAAGGAGCGCTTATTCCGCGATCGATATGCCCTTCGCAGGAAGCGGTAGTCGGCAGCCCGAAAATATTCAAAGCTACTAGAGTTTCTTTTATATTACCGTCTATTCCATATCCTAAAGCGTCCGCGTAGCGCTCTATTTCTTTGCGTTTATTATTCCAGGCCGATTCTTTTTCTTTTTTCTCCTCCGAGATATTTTCGTTTTTAGTTTTAGGGCGATTTTCCGGCATTTCAAATGATTTCATT
>JAVHRF010000099.1:0-2201 GCA_036171515.1 Minisyncoccota bacterium
GGCGAGGAAGTAGCCGTATAATCGATATTATCAACAGGACAATCGGGATTATTGGAAAATTCGGTCGGGACATCGAAAATGACGGTATCCGGCATATAGCCTTTTTCGAAAGCGGTTAAATATACGAACGGCTTTAAAGACGAACCGGGCTGGCGCAGCCCTTGGGTGGCGACATTAAAATTGCCTTCAAATTTGCAATTCTTGGCCGGTGTGCATCCATCAGGCAGGGAAGATGAAGCGTAGTTCTTGGAGCCAACCATGGCCAGTATTTGGCCGCTAGTCGCGTCCTGGGCCACCAGGGCGCCATTATAAGCCTGATAAAGGTCGGTATCCTTTTGGATGCCATCCCGGATGGCTTGTTCCGCTTCTTGCTGGAGATTCCAGTCTAAAGTGGTAACAACATTTAATCCGGAATTATCGACTATGCTTTCGCCGTATTTTTGGGTCAGGTAGTCCAGAACCGCCATAATGAAATGAGGCGCCTTAATACTTGAAGACGGAGCGGCGAACGCTATTTTTTCTTTGCTGGCCGACTGGTATTGGCCGGAAGTAATTTCGCCAAGCGACAGCATTTTCGATAAAATGCTTTGCTGGCGGGCGAGCAGCTCTTGCTGGTGGCTTCCCCAGGGCGAATAATAAGTCGGGGCGCGCGGAATCGAAGCTAAAGCGGCGCACTCGCTCAAATCAAGGTTTCGGACAGGCTTGTTGAAATAAGCCTCGCTGGCGGCCTCAATTCCGTAAAGGTTGGAGCCGTAAGGGATAAGGTTCAAATAAAGCGATAAAATTTGGTCTTTCGAATAATAGCGGTCAACCTTGATTGCCAAAACCAGTTCCTTTATTTTCCGGGTAAAGGTTTTATTTGACGAAAGGAAAGCGTTTTTAACCAGCTGCTGGGTGATAGTCGAGCCTCCCTGAGTTAATTGGCCGTTAGTCAGGTCGACGAAAACAGCCCTAAAAATTCCCTGGATATTGAAAGCAGGTTCGTTGTAAAAATTTTCGTCTTCGATGGCGATAGTCGCTTTTTGGCAGGCATCGGGTATTTGGTTTAAGTCGACCATCGTTCTTTTTTGGTCGCCGTTTGTTTCGTAAAGCAAAACCTGGCCGGTGCGGTCGTAGATTTTAGTTGATTGGGAAATTTGTTGGGTGGAAAGCTGGAAAGGCGACGGCAGAGTGTAAAAATAATAAAGAAAAACGGAAGCCGATAACAGGATTAATGCCGCTGCTAAAATCAAACAATAAATCAAAATTTTTTTGGCCTGGCCCGTATTTTTTTTATTTATGATTTTTCTTTTCAATTTATAAAATTAAAGCGGTTTTTATTTTATTTCGCTGGAGGCAAAATTCTTCCCGACGTGGAATATAAGCTTAAATACTTGAGAAAATTTCCAAATCGGCATTTTTTAGTCTAATCTTTTTGGCTGTTAAAGTCGAGATTGAATTTAACTAAACCGCCCAGCCCTTTTACAAAAAGGCTGGGCGGTTTAGTTAAAAGTTTTGTTCTTCCGCCTCCTCCTCTTCCTCGCCAAAATCGCCTTCCTCTTCCTCGCCGTCGAGATCGCCGTCGTCTCCTTCTATTTCTTCCTCCTCTATTTTGGCAACCTCTTCGTTTTCGTCTTTATGTTTGGTTGGTTGATTTTTCTTCATAAAAAGTTGGAAAATTAATCGACCTTTTATAAATTTTTATAAATATATTCAAACGTTAAAATTTGTCAAATCTAAGTATATAAACTCGGCTGGACAGGTCAAATCTCAGGCCTGGTTGAGGTAAGAGGCTCCGAAAATCGCCATAGCCAGAGCGTCGACGGCGTCGTCGATAACGTCTAAATCGGGCTTGTTTAAAATCAGCTTCACCATTTTCTCAATCGCTTTTTTATCGGCGAACCCGTAGCCGCTGACGGCAGCCTTCATTTCGTTGGGAGAGCATTCGATTATTTTTATTTTATTTTCAAGCGCCAGAAGCAAAATCGCGCCACGGGCCTGAGCCACTTCGATGCCGGTTTTCTGGTTTTTCATAAAAAATATTTTTTCGATAACCATGATTTCCGGCTTAAATCTTTTTATCAGGTTTAACAGCTCTTTTTTTATTTCCTATATATTAAAAGGCAAAGGATTTTTAATTTTTAATATGCCGGCTTTTAGAAATTTTATTCCCGGCCCGCTTTTTTCTATCAAGCCATAACCTACCCGTTTGGTGCCCGGGT
>JAVHRF010000100.1:0-9928 GCA_036171515.1 Minisyncoccota bacterium
CCGGCCATAAAGTTCTGGTTATCGCGCCGAATACAAAATTTAAGGATGAATCCGAAAAAGACGAAACCGGTTTTGAAATTTTCCGAATCGCTTCGATTCCCCTGAAAATAATCCATCCTTATTTCCGATTTGTCTATCAAAGCGGATTGCGGAGCAAGCTCGCCAAAAAAATAAAAGGTTTCGCTCCCGATATAATCCATATCCAAAACCATTTCGCGCTCGGCCGGACGCTTTTTAAAATAGCCAAAAAAAATAATATTCCGATTATCGGAACGAACCATTTTATGCCCGAGAACCTTCTCCAGTACGTTCCCGAATTCGCCCATGACGACGTGAGGAAACTTATGTGGAGCGACTTTAAAAAAGTCTACGGCAAGCTCGACTTCGTGACGTCGCCGTCTCAGGCCGCGATAGATATCCTTAAAAAAATCGGGCTTAAAAATAAAATGATGGCGATATCCAACGGCATTGACCTTAACCGCTTCAAAAAATTTCCGCCGGACCGGGATTTAATCAAAAGATACGGAATCGACAGAAATATTCCCGCGCTTTTATTCGTCGGCCGGATGGAAGTCGACAAAAACATCGGCACCCTCTTGAAAGCGGCGGCTATTGTTTTGAAAAAGATAAAAGTCCAATTAATCCTGGTCGGCAGCGGCAAAAACGAAGAAGAATTTAAAAAATTAGCCGAAGAATTAGGCATCCAAAACAGCGTCGTCTTTACCGGCCGGTTAGACGACGGCGACCTAGATAAAATATACAGCCTGGCCGATGTTTACATGGGCACCGGCACAGCCGAACTGCAGGGCCTAGCGGTGATGGAAGCGATGGCCGAAGGCCTGCCGGTTTTGGCGGCGAACGCCGTGGCTTTGCCGGAACTGGTCAGGGACGGATATAACGGCTACCTTTTCGAAATGAACGAAAAAGACTTGGCGGATAAAATAATAAAAATCCTCTCGGATAAAAAATTATTAAAAGAAATGGGAGATAATAGCCTGAAGGCCATCCAATTTCACGACGTCAAAAACACCATCACCAAATTTACAAATTTATATAAAGAAGTAATCACGGAGCATCGCCGAAAAAACTTGCGATAAAAAAGGGCTGTTTTAGCAGCCCTCATATTTTACTTAACTTTTTAGGAATATTTTATTTACTTCATGCATAACGCGCCCTCCCGAATCCAGGAATAAGCAACCGTTCCGTCCTGAAAAACAACCAGCTGACGGACAAAATCCTTGTTCGGGTCGTGCTTGGTAACGTAATCGGTTATCCTCAAAATATTGCCGTGGTAGTCGTAAACTCCTCCGCCCCAAACGTGCCCGTGGCAAATTTTGGCGTGCCTGCGCAGCCACATTTTTATGCCAAATATTCCCAACCGCGACGGAGTGAATTCGTTGCGCGAGTTATCCGGATTCCCCACCGGCCAGGAAGTGATGTTATCCACTCCGTACCGATTAATAAGCGCTTCGACGGATTTTTGATAGCTCTTAGCGTCGTCTACTTCCCCGCGCCTCAGCAGCAGCGTGCACCGCACGCCAATACCGTATTTGCGGATATTCGCGAAGATATCGCGGAAATCCGGATATTGTTCTAGCCCGTACGCTTCGGCTTGCTTTTTCCGGTCTACGGAATGGATGGATACGGCAATATTGGTAAGCCCGAGCCGCCTCCAGAGCGGGAGCCATTTTTCGCAAAAATCTTCGCGCGCGAACAGAATGCCGTTAGTAAATAAATTCACGTTCGGGAAATAAGCCCCCTCTTTGGCGCACTTTTGGTAAATATCAAGCGCCTTAGTGACGGCCCCGGGATCGCAGGTCGGCTCGCCACTGCTTGTCAGCGAAAGAGACCAGCCTCCGTAACGGGCGGATAGCTTTATGGCCGCCTCGTAATTTTTCCAGTAGAGAGGACTATCGCCCGCCTGCGGACGCAAATATTTTCCGGCACAAAATTTGCAATTGCCATTACAAGCTCCTGTTCCGACTAACGCGGAAACGCTATAAATCTTTTCGATGCATGCCATGTGAAATCTCCTTATTTTCAAAATTCTGATTTTAGGTTAGCAAATTACTGGCGCATTAAAAGAGCCATACGTAGCACGATAATTTCAAAATAACTGTTGTAAATATCAATATATTGATATATCTTAGTATTATGAAATGCGTTTACTGCTTACAAAAGAAAACCGAGGTTGCCAACTCGAGGGAAATCAAAGGCGGTTTAATAACGTGGCGCCGGAGATATTGTCCTAGCTGCAAGAAAGTTTTTACCACCAAAGAGAGCGCGATGGCAGACAACCTTTTCGTGTTGAAGCGAAACGGGTCACGGCAGAGATTCGTTTACGAAAAATTATTCGTGTCTATTTTTACGGTCATTAACATAGGGAAAAATAAAGATAATGGCAACGACGCCAAGCTGGCCAAAAAGATATCGCAAAAAATCATGAAAAAACTTTTCGCCGCCTCGTTAAACAAAAATATTGCGAGTAAAACTATAATAGAATTGGCATGCGCGGAATTGAAAAAAACCGGCGCGGCGTATGCCGATAGGTATATTTCCTATTCCGACTACCGGATTAAAATTGCCGCCTCCGGATTTATTATCGGCTAGGCGGAAAAATTAAAATCGGCTTCCGGCGCAAATAAAAATATCCTTAGCCGTTTTTAAATTAACCTCTCGTCAATAAAATAACCGAGATAAAGGCGAAGATAATTCCCAAAAATACCGACAGTACTCAGCTTCTCGTTAAAAATCAAAACCCCTATCAGAACTGTGGCGAGCAAGCTTAATACCGACCATATCGTTCCGACAATCGAAAGCTTATTCATTTGCAGTATCGCCGGCAGCCAAGCAAGAACGCCCAGCGAATAAACTACGAGTATGATAATTACGGATAAAAACTTCGGGTTTAACGCGAATTTTTTAGACAAGAATTCGCCGGCGGCAAAAAACAAAGCGGACACGATAAGCCAGACGATATAGTTTACCGACTCAAAGTTCATTTATTAATGTTAATAAATAATCAGAGAAACTGAAAATTAAAATGAGCGAAGCGATTAAACTAATTTAACAAGTTCGCCGGCAATCAAATCTATATCCTCCCGGGCTTCTTTCATCTTTTCCCTGTCGGCATCCAAATACTTTACCGGATGAACACTATCGGGATAAGCGTTAACCTTTTTCACCCCTGAGACGCTTTCCTTATCGTAAAAATTAAGGCCTTTAGACCCCTCCCCATAATAAAGGCGTTTTGTAATCCGGTTATCATATAAACTCGGCTTTGACGCTACCGAAACAGCCGCAAGGTCAAATTTTATTTTATTTTTCTCTAAAATTCTAATTAATGCAAGAATGCTGTTTCCAGAGAATATGTATTCCGTAACCAATAAAGTATTACCTAAATCGTCCTTTTTGGAGCTAATAAATTCATCTATCGAATTGTAAACCATCGAGTTGTCGTGATGGCCGCCCGCGACAAAATAAGTCTCAACCGGTTTTTCGCCCGCCTCTTCTTTCTTGAAATTGATAATCTTGCGCATCAGAAGAGAAACCAAACGGGCGCTCGCGTCATCGCTTATAATAGTGTCGTATTTCGGAAGACGAACTCCCAGCTCCAAAACGAGCCTGGCCAAAGTTTCCACCGTCCCCGAGAAAGGAGCTCTGTTCTCGAGATTTTCTTCCAATTTTTTAACATCAATTTTTTGGTTGATTAACTCCCGCGCCTCCTTATCGGGAAGCCTGCGCGAAACGCCTTCGTCGTTATTTTTAAACTTTTCTAAAGAAGACATAATGGAGCGGGATACGAGAATCGAACTCGCGCCTCCACCTTGGCAAGGTGATGTACTGCCACTATACGAATCCCGCTTTACTAAAATAATAGGAATTTTTGAAAAATAAGCAACTACAAATGGTAGATAGGATTTAGGATTTAGCAGTTAGGTTTAGAAATCCATATTTTTAAAAACCTAAATTCTGAATTCTTAATTCTAAATTCTGCCCAACTAGAAAGACGAACTTGTCGGCGGAGGGCTTGTCGGCCCCTTAACCGAAGGAGGGCTTGTCGGCCCGCGAAAAGGCATCGAGCCGGAAGATGTCGCGATAGGAGGGTAATAAAGGGTTGGACGGGAGGCGTTGGACGGCGCGGCGGAAGGGCCCGAGGGGGGAGCCGAGCTCGGTTTCGCAAAATTAAAGAAGCCGCTTAAATCCAGCCTGAAAGCCGAGGCGTAATTCAAATAAATAAATATGACGGCTAAAACAATAACTAATAATATCGCTAAAATTGCTTTCATAAATTAATTTGATATTTCATTATTATATTATAAAATTAAATAAAGTAAGAATTATGGAAAAAATAGAAAAAACACCGGATCAAAAAATCCGAGAAGGCAACAAGGAACAATCTAATAAATTAGTAACCCTTATGGGCGGAGAAATAGAAGACTTCGCTAATCACGGGTGGCATTTCGCTGACGGCGATCAGAAAAAGTATGATGATATGGAAGATCAATTCATAGATAAAGTTCTATTAGTTAAATTTAAAAGCGCTCCACAGACAGAAAGACAGGACGTAATCAACGCTATTAAAAAAGGATTGAAAGATCGTTATGATGAAATTACGAAAAAAGAAAAATCGCGCATAGCTAATAAAGAAATCCCGCTCGCAGAAACGAAAGAGCAGACAGTCCTAAAGAGAGGCATGGGCGCGATTGATAAATTAGAAGAAAAATCGTACATCAAAATTCCCGAAGAAAAATAATAAACCGAATAAATATTTTTAAATCCGCTCTGCTATTTTGCCGGAGCGGATTTTTTGCTTCACGCAAGAACGCAGAATTACACTGACGAAATAACTACTCCTATACCAGAGAATAAAATTCACTATTTTATGGCCGTTGTTTTGGTTCGATAGTTTATAGTAAAATTTCGATCGTATTTATCCCTCTCGGTATAAAATAGGCTTCACTGCTGTGTGCTCGCACTAGTAATCGAACCTTCTCGGTAGTCACTAACTTCAAGGACGCCCTTCTCGGTTGATATTTATATCTTCACTAATTGGTGCCCCCACGAGGAATTGAACCGCGATTTCAGCCTTCGCAGGGCTGCGCTCTATCCGTTGAGCTATGGGGGCGAAAATTAAATTGAAAAATTAATTTTTAAATTAACGGGCGCTACAAGCCTAAAAATCTTATCAGCGCGTCGCTTAAAGTCATCTGGTGCTCTATTTCTTTCAAAAAAAGCTTAAGCCGGGAACGGACGTTTTCAACCTTGTCGTTGGGAACCAGGGCGTTCATCGGCGGATGGAATTTGGTTTTGAAAGCCAGATAAATTTCGGACCACTCGCCGTCGACGTCTTCGTCTATCGAAAAAGTGGCGAAGTCGCCGTAAGGATGGAATTTATGCTGGCCGAAATTTATTCCCTTTTCGGTTATGCTGAATTTGACGTCCCGCGGACGGGTATTTCCCCAAATCAATATCAGCATTTCGGCGATAATAACGAAAAGGCCGAACAGGAAATTCTGCTGCCAAACCGCTATCGATAAAATGATAATCGCTAAAATAATGCTTAACCAATACCAGGAAACGTCCTTAACCTGGTAAAGAAATTCCGGCGCCTCCCATTGAACTTCAAATTTTTCCATTACCAGAAGTTTAGCATAAGGATTATTTATTTCAAACGCCACGTCCGCTAATAAATGCAGAAATAGATATCCACGGCCAAAGCCGTGGATATCTATTTTTTTATCGTAGGTAGGTGTTATTTTGGTAGCCCCGACGGGATTTGCCCGCGACTCTCGCGCTCGCCGTCGCTCGCGCGAGGCCTGGGCACCGCCTCATCAAAATTTTCCGCTGAAAATTAGAAGCGAGGAATGAATGATGGCGAAGCCATTATTCGAACCGAGCGGACTAATTTGTGAGTGAAGCGATTTAAATTTCGACTCCGGCGTTCAAATCCCGGCAAATTAGCCGGCACAAAAACCACCTTTTTGAAAAAGTGCTTTTTATGCTTGTAGCCCCGACGGGATTTGAACCCATGTACCAGGCTTGAAAAGCCTGTGTCCTAGGCCAGACTAGACGACGGGGCCATAATTTATTTATTACAAAAACCTACCGAAATTATAGCTGAAACCGGCTTGAAGTCAAAGTCAATTTCTGTATGTTATAATAAATTGAAAGGCCGAAAAAACAATAAAATAAAAAATGATTTTTAATTTATTCCAACTTTTGTTCGTTTTCAACGATTGGGCAGTTCTGGCCGTAAGGCTGGTTTTGGGAGCGATTTTAATAATCCACGGATTCCCCAAAATCAAAAACCTGAAAGGAACGGCCGCTAATTTCCCGCAAATGGGATTCAAACCGGGCTGGCTTTGGGGACCGCTGGTCGCTGTTGTGGAGTTTTTCGGCGGCATCGCTTTGGTTTTGGGATTTTACACCCAGATAATCGCCCTGCTGATTGCCGGCGAATTCACGACTATCGTTATCTGGAAAATCATCAGGAAACAAAAATTCGTCGGAGGCTTCGAATTCGACCTGCTGATTTGGGCGACCGCCCTTTTACTTCTCACTCAGGGAGCGGGAATGTTTTCCCTTGACCGCTTCTTCTTTTTGAATTACTGACGCAAATAAAGTAGAATAGGAAATTAAATGAAGCGCTTTTACGAAATTCTTCCGGCCGCGCTTTCTTGGCTAACCATAATTTTAATAGTTGTTGTTTCATGGCAACTGCCGGTTTTCGCGGCTATTTTTATTATTCTCTTCGACACTTATTGGCTGCTTAAGACCCTTTACCTTTCACTCCACCTGCGCGCTTCTTTCGGCGAAATGCGCCAAGTCATGAAAACCGACTGGAGAGGCAAGCTAGCGGCCCTTAAAAACAATCCCCAAATCCCCTTCCTTCCCGAAGATATTTGCCATCTGATAATCCTGCCGGCCTACAACGAACCCTACGAAATCGTCAGCGAAACATTCGAAAGCCTAAAAAAGGCCGATTACCCGAAAGAAAAGCTGATTGCCGTTTTGGCGCTTGAAGAGCGCGCCGGCGAAAAAGCCTTGGAAATAGGGAAGAAAATGGAATCGGAATATGCTAATGATTTCTTTAAATTTTTAATAACCGTCCATCCGGCGAATTTGCCGGGAGAAATTCCGGGTAAGGGCTCGAACGAAACATGGGCGCTCAAAGAAGCAAAAAAACAGATTATCGACCCGCTTAAAATAGACTACGAAAAGGTATTGGTTTCCGTTTTTGACATCGACACCCAAATCTACCCCGACTACTTCAACCGCCTGGCCTACGTTTTTCTGACGGCCGAAAACCGATGGCGTTCCATTTACCAGCCGATTCCACTTTTCATCAATAATGTTTTCCAGGCGCCGGCTCTGGCGAGAGTCGTTTCTTTTTCCTCGACTTTTTGGCAGATGATGCAGCAGGCGCGGTCTGAACGGCTGACCACTTTTTCCTCGCAGTCGATTCCTTTAAAAGTTCTTTTGGATATCGGCTATTGGAAAACCGACGCCGTTTCCGAAGATTCGATAATTTTCTGGCAGGGTTATTTGCATTATCACGGAGACTTCCGGGTCGTTCCGCTTAATTTTCCGATTAAAATGGACGCCAACGCCGCTCCGACTTTCTGGCAATCGATGAAAAACCTATATAAGCAACAAAGGCGCTGGGGCTGGGGCGTCGAAAATATTCCTTACGTTCTTGATGGATTTTCCCGCGACCCGCTGATTCCAAAAAATAAAAAAATTTACTGGACGTTCAATTTAATCGAGGGCTTCCATTCCTGGGCGACGAACGCCCTGATTATTTTCGCTTTGGGCTGGCTGCCGGTGGCTGTCGGCGGAAGCGCGTTTAACCGCACTCTCCTGTCCTACAGCCTGCCGGCAATCACCCACTGGCTTATGGCTTTGTCGATGCTGGGAATCGTCAGCTCGGCAATAATCAATTTGATTCTGCTTCCGCCAAAACCGTCATGGTTCCGCTGGTACCACTACTTCCTTTATTTCTTCCAGTGGTTTTTGATGCCTATAACCCTGATAATTTTCGGCTCTTTTCCGGGTTTGGAATCGCAAACCCGGTTGGCTTTGGGAGGAAAATTCAGACTGGGTTTCTGGGCGACGCCTAAGACGAGAAATAAAAATCCGGCCTAGCTTTAAAAAATAATAATTGGAGCGAGAGACGGGAATCGAACCCGCATATCCTGCTTGGAAGGCAGGCGCACTGCCATTGTGCTACTCTCGCGAAAACAGCGATGCCGGAGCAATTCAGATATCAAGGCTTATTTCGCGGGCAAATTAAACTGAAGTTTTCGTTTCAAACGTCGTTATGACAACATTTATTTTTAACTCAACAAGCCCGTCCCGTTTAGCCGCCAAAATATCTTCTGACAGTTTTAATTTAGCATTAGCGCTTGAAAGTTTCAAGGAAGTGTTGTAGGCTTTCCGTAAATGAACCGGGGACTTAAATTCTTTTTAATATTCTTGGGAGTGATAGTTTTTTCATTCGGAATTTACCGTTTCTTTCCGAAATCTTTCAGCGCCATAAACAGCGTTCCGCAGGAATTCGCCGACGCGAACCAGAATGCCACGCTTATTTCCCAAAAAATAGTTGATTTCTCGAACACCGCGGCCGACGACCTCACTAAAATTAACGACTTGGATTCAAAAGGAAATTATGTCGACGCGCTTAACCTGACAAGCGAAGCTTTCGACCAGAATCTCCAGATGCGGAACCAGGCTGTCGCCTTATCGGACGAACTCGGGAAAATGACCCGCGCACTTTCGCAGGTCGCTTCTTTCGAGGCGAGGCAAACCGCTCTGGAATCTATCAGTGACCGCCTGGCGATGGTCAATAAACTTATCAATTACAGCGATTATCTTAACCAGCTCCTTTTGGATTTAAGGTTAAGATTCGCCAACCAAAAAATCGACCGCGCCCAAATCGAGGACTTGATCAACCAGCTCAATTCGGAAATCCGCTCCATCAATGCGCTTAACGACCAGGCAACTTCCGAAATAAGCCAATTCAATAAAATCACCCAATAATTTTTTCAATTAACATCAGTTGACATCTTGAAATAACGAGCTTACTCTAAAAATAGAAATTTAAAAAACAAAAGGAGAAAAACATGCCATACGTACCAAGCAAAAAAACGGACGGAAAATCAACTGACCGGGAGGTCATCGATTTAGCGGTCGAAAAAGCAGCGAGAGAGGCCGCCGGGAAAATAACGACTAACCTTTCCGTAATTACAACCTACAAAGATTTATTTTTCTTTATCGTCAAGGGGATAAATAGCGAAGGCGGCGATCCGGCTCGGGCATTAGGTAAAGTTATTTACGAAGTCGGAGAAAGATATGGTTACGAAGGCGCTTATCTCGGTGAGCTTAATTATGCGATAACCAGATTTATCCAACGGGTACCTCAGATAAAAGTGGAAATGAAAGATTGGGAACCAAAAGACGAACTCCGTTACTGGCTTTACGCCGCGACGATCGAAGCGCTAACTTATACAGCTGACAAAAATAAAAATCTTAGTAAAGGAATCAGCGGAGTTTTCGAAGACATCAAAGACGAATACAAGAGACGCGTCAATACTGCTTATGAGGCTGCCCAGATAATTAAGAGCGGCGATTGTTATGATACGCCATACTACACCCGGATTATTGAGGTAGTCGACGAAAGCGGAAAACCCGTCGGCCATATGGAAGTTATGCTTAAGAGAAACGACGAAACTTTACATCAGAATATATTGGACGGCCAGCTGGTTATTAAGAAAAAACCATCCGGCAGCAAAGGCCCTGGGATTTAAAAAAGCGAATATTATCCCGCCTTTCAATTGAAAGGCGGGATTTTTATTTTCTGTGCGCCTGGTAGGGATCGAACCTACGACCACACGCTTATAAGGCGTGCGCTCTGCCACTGAGCTAC
>JAVHRF010000101.1:0-2164 GCA_036171515.1 Minisyncoccota bacterium
TAATCGAAAAAATCCGGTCGTTTGGAATTATTATGAGGGCGTCAACTTTTTCTTTTAATTTCATCAAACCCTCCTGGGCGACCCTCATCCTTTGACTGCCTTCGAACGCGAAAGGTTTGGTGACAAACCCTAAAGTAAGCGCCCCGCTTTGCTTGGCGACTTCGGCCACGACAGGCGAAGCGCCGGTGCCGGTTCCTCCGCCGAGTCCCGCGGCGACGAAAACAATATCCGCTCCTTTAATCGATTCTGCAATATCGGAACGGTTTTCTTCGGCGGCTTGGCGACCCAGTTCGGGATTCATTCCGGTTCCCAATCCCCGCGTCAAATTCCGGCCGATGTAGATTTTGCTTTTGGCTTCGGTATTGTCTAAATCCTGGGTGTCCGTATTTATGACGATAAAATCAACAGAGCGGCCGAAATGATGATTCATCCTAGAGACGGCATTTCCTCCTCCTCCGCCCACTCCCACAACTTTAATATTCGCTGAAGGCGCCGGATTTATTTTTTTTGCCGCGGCTTTAGTTTTTTTTATTTTGCCCTTTGATTTATTTTTTTTGCGTTTCATAAAAATAAAATATTATTTAAATTATAGCATACTATATTTAAATGATTAAGGCAGGAAATACCGCAGCCATTTTTTGGCTTGCAGTTTCATAGTTTGCCGCGAAGGATTATCCTTGTCTATTCCCCAAAGACTTAAGCCGAAAGCCGTTATATATTCAGGGTCTTCGGCGATGCCGGGAAACGTCGAGAACGCGTTGGGCGCCCATCCGTCAGGATTAATGGCTCCTATCTGGGCTGAAAGCCTTAATTCCTGCTTCGCCAAATCGGTCAGGCCGGGAATCTTGGCTCCCCCGCCGGTCAAAACTACTCCGCCGGGAAGCGATGTCTTGCCGATAGATTTCAGCTGCTTGAAAACCAAATCAAAAATTTCTTCAAGCCGCGATTCGATTATTTCGGCGAGAAATCTCCGGGAAATAGAAGTTTTTGCGTCGGCTTGGACTTCTTTCAAATCAACGGTTTCTTTTTGCCCTACTTCTTTGGCTAAGGCGTAGCCGAAATGGAGCTTAAGGCTTTCGGCTGCCGACACCGGGATTTTAAAGCCTACGGCGATATCATTGGAAATATTTCCGCTGCCTACAGGAAAAAGGGCCGTTTTAATCAGTTTATTATCTTCATAAACGCTCATTCCCGTCGTTCCGGCGCCGATATCGATTAAAACCGCTCCTAAATCCTTTTGGGTCCGGCTGAGCGCGCCCTTGGAAGCGGCTAAAGGCGAAAAAATAACGCCAGCCACTTCTCCGCCCGCAAGTTCAACGGCGCGGGCCAAATTTTTTAAATGAGGAGTAAAAATATCTATAATCAGGCTTTCGACTTCCAGACGGTTGCCGCTCAACCCAGAAGGGTCGGCGATGTCGCCAACGCCGTCGACGATATATTCCTGGGTGACATTATGAAGAATAACGCGGTTAGAACCCAAGTTAATCGATTCGGCGGCTTTCTGGACTCTTTCCAAATCTTCGGACGAAATTTCGCTATCGGCCCGGGAGACGGCAATAATGCCCCTGGAATTCTGAAGCTTGGTTTCGCAACTGTTGATATTCAGATAAATATTTTTAACTGCCGGCCGGGATATTTTTTTGATTTCGGCGATAAGCGGAGCCAGGGCCTGAACGGTTTCGGAGAGTTCGCTGACCACCCCTTTCCTTAGTCCGGCGGAAGGATATTTAAGAACCTGGCGCAAACTTACCCCTCCCCGGCGGGTTTCAATAATAACTGCTTTTATCGACGAAGTGCCGATATCCAAACCGACTACGAAATCTTGTCCCATAATTTTTTTTCTAGATTCTCCATTTTAAGGATATCATTTTTTTGGCGGTGGTCATAACCGAGCAAGTGGAGAATTCCGTGAATTAAAAATTTCGGCCAATCGTTTCTCCCGAAGATATTTCGGTTAAGATAAATTTCGCCAAGGGGTTTTTTGTCCGTCTGGGGATAAGGAAAACCGGAATTCTCGAAAGAAAGGACGGTGGCCGGCTTATTGGAATGGAGGAATTTCTTTTTCATTTTATTTATAGTCTTGGCGTTGATTATGTATATTTCGATATAACTGTTGTTGATTTTTAAAATCCTTAAAATTTTTTGGGAAAATTTCCTGATTGAA
>JAVHRF010000102.1:0-2163 GCA_036171515.1 Minisyncoccota bacterium
TCCGAAATAAGCCGAGCTGGTGCTGAATGAATCTTCGACGGCATTATATTCCTTGGCGACCATCGAAGCGTCATAAGTCGCCCCCAAATTAAAATCTTGAAGCCATGGTCGGATTTCCGCCTTAACCGCCGTCCTGGAAGCCAAAACCGCCGGAGCCGCCTGCGCCGAGCTTGTCGAGGCCGCCGCAACCGGCCCTTCCTCGAATTTTCTCAATCTGGCTAAAGCGCTATCCATTGAATATTTAATGACCTCGTAAGGATAAAGGGCGGGATTTTTATATCCCAAAAAACCCGAAGCGTAATGCGAAGGATAAACCATCGGGTCGATATAATTGAAATAAGGAAAGGCGTCTTCGATGACTTGGCCGATTCCCAAATCGTCGTGATTAATGGTCGCCAAGCCGAAAATATCTACCGAAAGCCTGGCATTGGGCATTTCATTCCTTAAATAAGCAAAAAAACTTTTGATAACTGCCGCTTTGGAAATTTTTTCGTCCCAAAACGGATAACCGATATTATTTAAATCGCCGTCGGAAGCAAACCGGACATAGTCGAAATTAATTTCGTCAAAGCCGCGACTTAAAGCGTCTTTGGCGATATCGGCGTCGTAAGCCCAAACCTCTTTTGAGGCTGGGTCCATCCAGGCTAATTTGTGGTTGTCGAGCCACGTTCCTCTCGTCGTTTTGTCTTGAAGCGCCCATTCCGGATGGGCTTTGGCCAGAATCGGGTCCTGAAAAACGGTTATCCTGCCAATGACGTAAATATTGTTGTCGTGAAGCGTTTTTATCAGGGAATTAATTTTAGAAATTTTTATCTGGCTATTGGCGCCGTCGGAATTAAATTCAGGAACGTTTATTTTGTAAGACAAATAGCCGGAATAATCTTTAATATCGATAATAATCGAGTTGAATCCCGCTCCCTTAATGAAGTCAGTCAAATAATTTACCGAACGCAGAGAGCCGGCCGACCAGCCGGTGGCGTAAACTCCGTTGGTAATTGCCGGCGGTTCGGCTAAAGGGCTTTGTTTTCCAATATCGGAAGAAGCCGCGGCCGGAGGATTAGTTTTCCCCTTAATCAGCTGGCTAATGCCGCTTGCCACGCTCGAGGAAGCGATAGTAGGAAAAGATAAATTTAACTGGCGGGAAAAGCCGATAAGCAAAAAAATCGCCGCGGCGCCGGCTAAAGAAATAATTATTTTCGTTATCGTTCTCACGTGATAATTATAATCGCTTTGCTCATAAAATTACTTCGCTCAGTCTAAATAACGACCCTGCCTACCGGCAGGCAGGTTCGTCATTATTTATCCCTCGCTAGTAATTATAAATAAATTTCCTTGTTTTTTAAAGGATTTCACGAAAATTTTGCCCTGGCAAAGCATAAATGTTATAAACAAGATAATGAAAGTTGTTTTGGCTCATGACTATTTAAATCAATTGGGAGGCGCCGAACGGGTATTGAAATCGCTGGTCAAAATTTTTCCCGACGCCGAAATCTGCACTCTTCTCTATAGCCCCGGGAAAACTTCGGGAATTTTTAAAAATAAAATAAAGAGAACCAGTTTTTTGAACTACATTCCTTTCGCCAAAAGCCGCCACCGCCTTTTCATTCCCCTGATGCCCCTAGCTTCGTCTTTTCTTAAAATAAAAGGCGGCGATTTGGTTATTTCCGACAGCGCCGGGTTCGCCAAAGGATTCAATTATAAAAATCAATTCCATATCGCTTACAGCCACACGCCGCTAAGATACGCATGGGAAGAAGATTATCTGACCTCGAAATTCGGTTTCATGAAAAATGAAACGCTGCGGCCGATTTTCAAAAAACTGCTGGATTATTTGCGACGCTGGGACTTCGAAGCCGCCCAAAAGCCGGATATTATTATCGCAAACTCAAAATTCATAGCCAATAAAATAAAAAATTATTACGGCCGCGAGGCGGCGGTTGTGTATCCGCCCGTCGATTCCGGCATTTTTAATTATGCTCCCGACCAGAAAAGAGAAAACTATTTCCTGGCCGTGGGCCGCCTGCTCCATTACAAAAAATTCGATTTGATAGTCGAAGCTTTCAATGAGCTGCAGCTGCCGTTAAAGATAATCGGAGAGGGACCAGAGCTTAAAAATCTCCATAGAAAAAATTCTTCTCCCAATACTGAATTCCTTGGCTATTT
>JAVHRF010000103.1:0-9823 GCA_036171515.1 Minisyncoccota bacterium
CGGTTCGGGCTGGTGGCGATTAAAAATATTGGCGACCAGGTCGCCAAGGCCATTATCGAAGAACGGATGCGCGGCGGAGAATTAAAAAACATCGAAGAATTCCTGACGCGGGTAAACCATAAAGACCTAAATAAGAAATCGCTGGAGAGCTTCATTAAAAGCGGCGCCCTGGATTCGCTTAACGTCGAAAGAAACCAGGCGCTCCAAAATATGGACGAACTTTTGAAATTCAATTCTTTTTTGAGGAAAAACGGACAGCTGATGAGCAATTCCCTGTTCGGCAACGCGATTCCGGCCAATACTTTAAAATTAAAAAGCTTTCCGCCGGCGACGGCCGCCGAAAAGCTGGCCTGGGAAAAAGAGCTTATCGGCATTTATCTTTCCGGCCATCCCTTGGATTCCTATAAAAATTATATAGCCGAATTAAAAACTACTCCGATAAGCAAAATAAAAAGCAGCCCGAGCGAAGGAACGCCCGTCAGAATCGCCGGCTTGGTAACGAGAGTCAGGCGGATTTTAACCAAGAAAAACCAGCCGATGGCCTTTGCCCAGCTGGAAGATTTAGCCGGAGATTCGGTTGAAATCGTGGTTTTCAGCGAAGTCCTGAAAAAGACCGATAGCCTCTGGCAGGAAGGCCAGCCAATCGCAGTTAAAGGCAAAACCTCGCCGAGAGACGGCGAACAAAAAATTATCGCCGACGCGGCGATAATTTTGAAGCCAAACAATAAAGAATAAGCTGGTTATTTATTTAAGATGCTGCTATGGTAGGTTTCTCCTTCGAAAGCTTTCATTATTTTTATTTCCGGCTGATAGCCGATTTTTTCGATATTCTTTTCCAAATCTTCTTTCAGCATTGATTGGTCATAACCGAGCGCGATAATATCGGGATGATATTTTTTCACGACGTCGTAAGCGCTGAGCTCCGAGTCGCCTACGACAACTTCGTCGACACTGTCTTCTTTTTTCAGCTCTTCAAACCTTTGGGAAAAATTAACTTTCGGAAGCCGCTCTTTCAAATGTTCAACGATATGGTCTTGCGCCACGGCGGCAATCAGATAATCGCCCTGGCTTTTCGCTTCTTTTAAGAAAGCCCTATGGCCTTCGTGGACTCCGTCAAAAACGCCGAAAACCATTACTTTTTTCATGTTATATTTTTGATATTTCCACTTCGCTGAAATTCTGCCGGTGGCCTTTCTTTTTGCGGTACCGGGTTTTGGAATGATAGCGAAAAACAATTTTCTTCTCTCCGCGGCCCTGCTCGATAAGTTTCCCTTCGACAGATTTGCCGTTAAGATAGGGAGCTCCAATTTCGACTTTATCGCCGTCCGCCAAAAGCAGAACTTTATCAAAAATAACCCTGCCGTTTTCGGCAGCTTCTATCCTTTCGATTTGAATTTTTTGTCCCGGCGAAATCTTGTACTGTTTGCCGCCGGTTTCGATAATCGCAATCATAATTTCAATTTATAGAAATAATAGCGAAAAAGAATATAAAAATCAATACCGCCACGAATAAATTGGCCGACGCCAAAAATTTTCCCAAAAAGTCATCCTTACTTTCCAGGTAATAGGAAAGAAAAGTGTTGACGAGAACCAATAAGAAACTTGAGGCGCCAAGCCAATAAACAGCGGACATGCCTCCCACTTTATCGATGCCGGCCAAATGGGAAAAATGGATAATTAATACCTGGTTAACCCTGCCCAAAATAAAAACGGCGCTTAAAAAAGAAATTAGGACTAAAAACAGGCTCGAGGCGGAAAAATAAAAAATAAGCTTGTTTTGAATGAGTTTTTTCATTTTTAAATATTTCTTAAAGTTTTCGCGGCCAAATCGGGGTCAATAACGTTAATATCTATGCCCGTGCCAAGCTCAAAGCCACCGATAAAAGAAACTTTCGGCAGAATTTCGATATGCCAATGGTAATGGCCATATTTTTTCGCGTTTTTTACCGGCGCGGTATGGATAAAAAAATTATAATCGGGAGAGCCTAATCCTTTTTTCATTTTTGCCAGCGAGACTCTTAGAACGTCGCTTACTTTCTTTAAAACCATATCGGGCGTGGCGCCGAACGAAGAAATATGTTTTTTCGGAAAAACCCTGATTTCGAAAGGCTGGCGCGAAACAAACGGCGCAAAAGCGATGGCCCCGGAGTTTTCATAAATAATCCTCTTCTTTTCTTTTTTTTCGTACTTAATCATTTCGCAATGGACGCAACTATGGTGCGCGCTAAAATATTTTTTAGAGCCGTCAAGCGAAGATTTTACGTCCGGCGGAACAATCGGCAAAGTGACGATCTGGTAATGTGGATGGTAAATCGTCGCGCCGCCGGTCGGTCCCCAATTATGGAAAAAAGAAACGTACCGCAAGCATTTGTCTTTCGTCGTATACCAGTAATATTTTTGCAGAATTTTAAAAACCAGAAACGAATCGTTCGGGGAAAGCATTTCGAAATCTTTATAATGGTCTCTGGTTACCATCAAATCGTGATGGCCGGCGCCGGTCATTAATCTATAAGGGCCCTTTTTGAAAAGCTTGCTGCAATTAAATTCGTGGCTTAAGGCCGGGTATTTATTGGGAAAGATGACGATTTTCCAATGCTTTTGGTCGGGGTAATCGAAAATAGTCGGCCAATTGCCGGATTTTTTCAAATCTTCGAAAGGACATCCTTTTTTCGCCGTAGAAACAACCCTATTTCCGGTTTTCCTTAAATTTTTAAAATTACGGTGCCGGCCGGCCCTTTCGGGCGAAACGATTATCCAGTCTCCCGAAACCAAATCTTGCCTTAATTCGCTCATTTTTTACCTATTTATTAAGCCTATTTTCATAATACCAATTTAAAACTTCCTTAGCCACCGGCAAAGTGTTTAAACTGCCCTCGCGGGAATTTTCAATTAATACCAAAATCGCGATTTGCGGATTATCGTACGGCGCGTAGCCGACAAAAAAAGCGTTTTCTTTGGCGTTGTTGTTTATTTGAGCGCTTCCGGTTTTGGCGCCAACCGCAAAAGGCAAATTATCCAAAGTATAAGCCGTGCCGAGAGGATCGGTTACCGCCAGCCTCATTCCCGCCTGAATTTCTTTTATTTCCGGGGCGAGATAGCTTAAATCGGAAACTACTTTTGGCTGGTTATAATCCTTATCGATAAATGGCTGATAAATCTTTCCGCCGTTGGCGATGGCGCTGATATAAGTCAAAAGCCTGATAGGAGTCAAAAGCAAATCTCCCTGGCCGATAGCGACGTTATAAGTGTCCCCTGTCCGCCACGGCTGCCTGAACTTGTTTTCTTTCCAGTCAGGAGTCGGCAGGAATCCGTTCGCCTCGTTCGGCAAATCAATACCCGTCAAATCGCCAAGCTTAAATTTCTGCCACCACTGGTTGAGCTTGTCTATCCCAAGCGGATTTATCGGCTGGCCGCCGCTGACCGAAACCGCGGTTTGGCCCGCCGGCAAACCGCCGACAGTCGCGTAAAAATAAACATCGGAAGACCAGGCTATCGCCGATTCCAAATTTACCCAGCCCTGGTAGCGCCAATCCAAAAACCTGCTGGGCTGGGCGGGATTATAAGGATTTGGAACATCAAGATAGCCGGGGGAAAAAATTTGGGTTTTAGGGTCGATAAGTTTCTCGCTTAAAAGCGCCAATCCGTCAAGAGGCTTGATTGTCGAACCGGGACTATAGAGCCCCGAGACAGCCCTGTCGAAAAGCGGCTTCAATGGCGAATTTAAAGAAGGAGCCGGATCATTATTGTCAAAACTCGGTATATTAAACAGAGCCAAGACTTCGCCGTTCTGAGGATTCATCGCGATGCCCAGGCCGGTAGTAAGTCCCAGCTGGTATAGCCTTTTCTGCAAACTTTGGTAAAAAAATTCCTGGAATTGGGAGTCTATTGCCAGATGCAAATCGGCGCCGTTGGCGGGAGGCTGGGTTTGGCCGGAAGATATCAGCCGACCTTGGGCATCGCGAAAATTGGTGACAATCCCGGGCTTGCCCGCCAGTTGGCTGTTATAATACGCCTCAAGGCCGCTCCGACCAAGAGAGTCTATGAAAGCGCCGGACTTGTTTTTCAGATCATCGCCCGTAGGCAGCCCGACGTAGCCGACGACCGAGGAAAAAATCGGGCCATTCGGATAAAACCTGTTATAGCCGTCCTTAACAATCAGCGATTTTAAATTGGCGCTTTTAACGGCGATAACCTGGTCAACGCTTAAGTTATTCGCCAAAAGCATTTGATTGGCGTGCTGATAATCGATTTTTCCCACGGCATTAAGAAAATCTTGTATGTTCATGCCGAGCGCATCGCTTATGATTTTCTCTATTTGCGGCTCTTCGTCCTGGTTTTTCGCGTATGCGTTCAAATCCAGATAAAGGAAGGATTTTATCTGATTTTGAACGAGAGGGTTGCCGAAGCTGTCGTAAATTATCCCCCGCGGGGCCGAAGAATAAATTTGCTGGTTTTGGTTGCCGAACGACGCATTTTGGTAGGCTTGGCCTTTTACGAACGATAAAAACGACAACTGCAGAACAGCCGCCAAAACCCCGACGGCAAAAACCGCTTTTACGCCGTTAAAAGCGGATTTGTTTAAGGAAACTTCGATTATATTTTCTTCAGAACCTAATTTGTCCGCGAATATTTCTTCGAATTCCGGCCTGTCTTTTTTAAAAACCTTTTTCATCCAAATAGTATAATACCACAAAAATCAAAGAGCCGAACAGGAATGAAACAATGAAATCGGAAACAAAAATGCCGGGATGGTTTTCCAAAAAACCCCAGCCAACCAAAATATAGAAAGCCAAAAATACGATAAAAGAATCAGCAAAAAAGTTTAATCCTTTTCTGAAAGGAAGGCGGGATTTCAGCCAGAAAGCGATGAATGGCAAAAACGCCATGACTAATAAAGCGAAATCAATTTGCGGCTGCCAAGCCAGAAACGCCAGGCCGAAAAATAAAATTATTAAAAATTCGGCGAAATCCAGAAAAAAAGCCGAGACCACGAACACGGACAGGAGCAGGTTGAATTCCTGGTTAAAAAACAGCCTTAAATAAGGCAAGGCCAAGACGGCGATTAAAATCGCTATAATCAGGAAAAATATCCTATTGCCGCGGATAGTCATTGGCTATTGAAACAGTCCTCAAGTCGTCGGTGTTGTAACCGATTTTAAGGGTTGCCTCCTTAAAAATTCCGTTCGAAGAATAACTTACGTCTCCCACGGACGCTATGGGCAGGCCGTAAGGAAAGCGCTTGTCGGCGTTATAAACCAAATCGCCGCTTGAAACCGGCGCGCCCTTATTGATAAGCGTTATTTTCGGATAATTGCCGCCAACGAGCAGCGCCGAAACGCCCGCTTGGCCGACGTAAACCGACGACTGCCAGGAGCTGTCAAAAATAGTCTGGGCGGAGCTCATCCCGCCAAAAACGTTGTCTATTTTCCCTATCAGCAACCCGCCGTAAATTACCGGCGCGCCTAAATTTATATTTTCGTTCCGACCGGCATTCAGGATTATTTCGTTTTTAAAATTAAACGGATAGGCGGAAAATACCGAGACCGGAAAATATTTTTGGGAATTTGAATTTAAAAAGTTCTTGAAATTTTCCAGCTGGATTATCTCCGACTTTAAGCTGTCGTTTTCCGCCTGGAGCAAAGAGACGCTTTCGTTTGTTGCCGGATTAAACAGCCGGAATTTAAAATTAAGCCACCAGGGCTGGTACATCAAAAAAACAAATAGCGCGAATAATATCCCAAAAATTATCCAGATTTGAGAAGAAAAATTCGGACGCTTCCTCATTCTTTATTAAAGATTAATCGTTTTTGACTTAAGCGGATTGTCAAGAATTTTCCTATAATAATCAAATTCTTCTTCCGCCTTTCCCTATCCCCTTACAACGCAGGTCAAAGGGTCAGCGACGATTTTGACGCTGATGCCTGTTTCTTTTTCGATTAGCTTGTCGATGCCCCTTAAGAGCGCTCCTCCGCCGCAGATGAAAATGCCCCGGCTAACCATATCGCCGACCAGTTCCGGCGGGGCGCTTTCAATCACTTCTTTTATGGAATCAACGATTAACTTGAGCGACTTATTGAGCGCGGCGCGTAAATGGGTATCTTTAATAACAGCTTCTTTGGGCAAGCCGGTCGCCATGTCCCTTCCGGCAATCCTAAGCTCGAAATGCTCGTCCGTGGGAAGAGCAGAACCGGCGACGATTTTTGCCATTTCGGCCGTCGGCTCGCCGATAGCCATATGGAATTCATCGCGGACAAACTTGATTATTTCTTCATTAAACCTGTCGCCGGCGATTTTTAAAGTTTTCGAAACGACGATGCCGTTCAAAGAGATGACGGCAATGTCAGTTGTGCCGCCACCAATATCCACTATTAAACTGGCGGTCGGCAAGTGAATCGGCAAATCAGCGCCCAGCGCCGCCGCTACAGGAGATTCTATCAGAAAAACTTTTGCACAGCCGGCGTTTAAGGCGGCGTCTTCGACCGACTTTCTTTCGACTTCCGTTAAATTATCGGGAATAGCCAAAATGCCGCGGCGGTAGCTGAACACGGAATCGCGGCTGGCTTTTTTAAGGTATTGGCGCAAAATTTCTTCCGTCATCTCAAAATCGGAAATCACGCCTCCGACAAGGGGCCTGATGACGCTGATGTGCGCGGGCGTCCGGTTGGTCATTTTTTTTGCTTCTTCACCGGTAGCCAGAATCTGGCTGGTTTTATTATTGATAGCCACGACCGTCGGCTCATTAATAAGCAGGCCGTGATTTTTAAGATAAATCAAAGAATTGGCCGTTCCCAGGTCAATTCCGACATCCTTGAATAAATGATCGAAGATTTTCATTTTTTTAAAAGCTTAACCAAGTCGGCGATATTTATCAAGTCTAATTTGGATTTAGCCCGATTCTTGATTTCTATTTTAGAACCGGTTTTTTTGCTCATTACCAGCCGCCAAGGCAGGCCTATCAAATCCGCTTCGGTGAATTTTTGGCCGGCGGATATTTTCCGATCATCGTAAAGAACTTCGATGCCAGCTTTTTTAAGCTCTTCATATAGTTTTTCCGCCGAAACGTCGACTTCTATCAAATGCGCCTTAAAGGGCGCCACGCTTTCCGGCCAAATTATTCCTTTGTCATCGTGAAAAACTTCAACCAAAGCGCCCATCAAGCGGTTAATGCCGATGCCGTAGCAACCCATAACTGCTTCTTTTTCTTCCCCTTTTTCGTTTTTATAAGCCAGTTTAAACGGCTCGGAATATCTTACGCCTAGCTTAAAAATATTTCCGACTTCAATCGCTTTTTCCGACCGTAAATCCTTATTGCCGCAAACCGGGCAAACCGGATATTCTTTAATTATTTCTTCATTGACGGCCAGGCGGCATTTGTCGCAGATATTAATAATGTCTTCGCCCGCCGAGGTCAGAGTCTGAAATTCATGGGAATATTTGGAAAAAGAGCCGCCGCTCGCCAGAGTCAGGTAAGTCAGGTCGCCGATTCCGATTTTTTTAAAAATATCGGCGTAAGATTTTTTGACTTTTTCGTAATACTCGTCCAAATCTTTTTCGTCGGCATGGAAAGAATATAAATCTTTCATAAAAAATTCCTTCCCTCTTAAAAGTCCCGATTTCGCCCTCGCTTCGTCCCGGAATTTATTTTGGATTTGAAAAACATACCGGGGCAAATCCTTATAGGATAATATGAATTTTTTCATCAGAGGAGAGACTATTTCTTCGTGCGTCGGCCCCAACGCGTATTCGGTTTTATAAAAAAAACTCGCGAATTTGAAAAGCGAATCGTAAGTTTTCCAGCGGCCGGTCGTTTCCCAGTCCGCTTTAGGCTGGAGCGTCGGCATCAGGATTTCCTGGCCGCCCAAAGAAACTATCTCTTCCCTGATGATGTTTTCTATATTCTTAAAAACCCTTAATCCCAAGGGCAAAAAAGTGTAAACTCCCGCCATTAATTTATCCACGAATCCCGCCCGTATTAAAAGCTGGGCGTTCAAACTGACTTCATCCTTCGGGAATTCTCTTTGGGATTTAACGAATAATTCGCTTTGTCGCATATTCATTAATAATATAACAACTAAACCGCAAAGCGCAAAGCACACCGATTAATAAATTAAGAATCTTAACCTGTTATTTAATTCCTAAATCCTAATTCTATAGTCTGACTCTTGTCGTAATTTTAAGCTGAAAATGCCCCTGAAAAAATCGAATTGAGTAAAACTAAAATCTTGGCAAACTCCGACACAGATACTATTAATAAGCCTCAAAGATAGTGCCTTATCTGGTTAAAATTATTGGGCTATTTTTGGTAATCGCGACCGTGTGCTCGAAATGCGCCGACAGAGAGCCGTCGGCGGAGGCATAGCTTTCGTCTTTTAATTCTTTTATCCGGCTACTTCCGACAATCAGCATCGGCTCGATTGCCAAAACCATCCCCGCGGCGAGTTTTAAACCGCTGCGAGGCGAACCAAAATTATAAACCGACGGTTCCTCGTGAAGTTTTCTACCGATGCCGTGGCCGGTCAGGCCGTCGGCAACCGAAAAGCCACTTTCTTTAGCTGTTTTTTCTACCGCCCAGCCGATGTCGCCCAAAGTTCTTCCCGGCTTAGCGATGGATATCGCTTCGCTTAAAGCTTTCCGGGTGGTTTCAATAAGTTTCATCGCCAGAGGCGAAACTTTGCCGACTGCAACGGTTAAAGCGGCATCAGAATAAAACCCTTTATACAGTAAGCCTAAATCCAATTTTACCAAATCCCCTTCCTTAATTTCATAATTTGACGGCTGGCCGTGGACAATTACGCTGTTAATAGAAGCGCACAAACTGAAAGGATAGGCTTTTTTCGCGCCTTCCGGACGGTAATTTAAAAAAGCCGGCGAGGCATCTTCGTTTTTGATAAGTTGGCGGCTAAGATTTTCCAATTCCATAAGCTTAACCCCCGCCTTTGTTTGAGCGGCTAAAATTTTTAAAACTTTCGCCAGTTTTTGGCCGGCTTCGGCCATTATCCCTATCTCAGTTTCGGATTTAATTAAAATCTCAGAACTCATCTAATTGGATTTCTTGACGATATTCAGAATTTTTTTAAAAACTTTATAAGGAGCCGGCGTGCCGTCAATTTCTTTAACTTTGTATTTTCTTTTTTTAGTCAATTCAAAAATCGGCTTGGTACGGTTCGCATATTCTTTCAGCCGTACCTTGATGATTTCGGGCTTATCCAGCGTCCGCCGGTAGAATTTTCCGGCACACACAGGGCAATCTTTGGGATTTTTAACCGGATAATAATGGGATAAGAGAGTGTAGCCGCAAATAGAACAAACTAGCCGGCTGCTATTCCTTTTTATGGAAACACCATCGGGAACGTTAAGTATAAAAACAAAAACGTTTTTTCTTGAATACAATTTATCTAAAACCGGCAAAAGCCCTTCGGCTTCATAAATAGTCCGTGGAGAACCGCTGTAAATAATACTAAAATTAGCGCGGGCGATTGTCTTGGTTTTGTTTTTAACGATATTTAGCACGAAACTTGGCGTTAAAAGTTTGCCGCTGTCAAAAAGTTTTTTCTCCCTTTTAACGATTTTTGATTTTTGATTTTTCGGGTCATTGACGTATTCTTCCAGATAGCGGCCAGTATCAAAATGAATCGCGCCCAAATGGTCGGCTAAAAGGTTAGCTTGAGTTCCCTTCCCGCCTCCCGGCGGCCCGTAAATAATAATCGCGGCTTTAGAGTCCATAAGCTTATTTTACCCCAAAAATAGAATCTAGTATATAGTAAATAGAATTTAAAAAATATTACCCATGCCCTTCCGCAAAGGCTGATTCGCTGGATTTAGT
>JAVHRF010000104.1:0-9706 GCA_036171515.1 Minisyncoccota bacterium
AACGATTTCAGGAGTGAACGGCAACGTCGGCATCGGGACGGCGACGCCGGGTTATCCCTTAACCGTTAGCGGCAACGCTCAAGTCTCTGGCAGTTTGGCAACTTACGGCAGAGACCCTGCTTATAAACCAACTGGTTGGGGCGGGGGTTTAAATACTTGGGACGCTATCGTGGGCGGAGGTCTTGGATTTCAGGTCCCAACCAATTCTGGCAACGAATTACTATATGAAATTGACCCAAATAATACGGCTCATGGTATAATGTCTGCATCAATTGACTCAATAAATAATCCTTATAATATCACATTACACGTCGGTCCTGGCGCGGGAAATATAGCGTCTATTAAATTGTGGAACGATTATCAGGGAAGGGGTTGCGTGATGGATTATATGGGCGACTGGTCTTGTTCTGGCACTAAAAGTTTCGTTGCTCCCGACCCTAACGATTCAACTAAATCTATATACTATACGGCACTAGAAGGTCCTGAAGCGGCTACTTATGTTCGGGGTAGCGCTGCCTTGAATAATGGCGAAGCTATTATTAATTTACCCGATAATTATAACTTAGTTACCGATAACACTAATACAACTGTTAGTTTGACGCCGACTTCGCCAAATTTGAGCTTATATGTCGTTTCTAAAAACAATAAACAAATAATTGTCAAGACTAATAGCTGGAGTACTCAAAATGGAAGTTTTGATTACTTAGTTATGGGCGTCCGCCAAGGATATGACAATTATCAAGTTATTAGGCCAAACCCTGATTTAAATAAATAATTCAAATCTAAGTTATTTATAATTCTGACGGGAAAAATAATTTATTCCTCCCGAATATTTCGACCCCGTTAGAAATTGGAGAAAAATATCCATAATTAAAAAGCAGAGCCGGAGGCAATTTCGCTGGCATATCTTTGAACGACAAAAGCTCGGCTGAATTTCTAAACGGGGTTGACGACAATAGTTAACTTATGTTAACCTTAATCAATGAGGTTAACAGGAAAAACAAAGGAAAATAAAGATTTGTTGACCGTCAAGGAATTGGCCGGATTTTTAGGAATCAGCAGGATTGCGGTTTTTAAAAAAATAAAAAAGGGCCAAATCAAAGCCGTAAAAATCGGCAGGAATTTTGCTATTCCCAAAAAAGAATTAGGAGTAATTTCCGGTTCTGTTTTAAGGGAAAAGAATAAAAAAAATCTTGAAAAAGCGGTCAAAAAAACCGTGGAAGAATACGGCAAAACCCTCCGTCTTTTGGGACAAGAATGAAAAAAATAAATTTGGCTGAAGTTGAATATATTGCGTTTAGTTTGGCTAAAAAGTTTTTGAGCTTCAACGAACCGATTCCCGATTTCTCAACCCGTTTTCCAAATATTTTAGAAAGCTGCCTGATTACGCCCTTTCAGCAATTCAGCAGGAAAGATGCTTACCATGGGCTCGCCGCCAAGGCCTCTGCCTTATTTTACCTTTTAGTTAAAAATCATCCTTTTCAGAACGGCAATAAACGGATGGCTATAACGGTATTATTTGTTTTTCTGTATAAAAATAATAAATGGCTCAAAGTTGATGACCAAGAACTTTATAATTTTGCCGTTTGGGTGGCGGAAAGTCCGGCTCGGCTAAAAAATGAAACTCTTAAGGCTGTAGAGGCATTCGTAAACATCTATATTATTAAATTATAATTTTCAATGATTCCCGAATATTTCGACATCCATACTCACCTGAATTTTTCCGCTTCGCCAACTAACCGCGCATTATATTGCCCAGGCAATATAATGCGCGGTTAGTTACCAAATCTAATTTTGAGATGTATTTGACTTCGGATTTTTATTATTGATATAATAACAATATGAGTTATAAATTTACTTCGGTTATAATTAAAGAAAATAAATGGTACGTTGCTCGCTGCCTTGAATTAGGAGTAGTAAGCCAAGGAAAAAGCATTGAAGGATCTCAAAAAAATCTTAAAGAAGCGGTTGAGCTTTATTTGGAAAATCAACCAAAAGCCAAAACGCATCTTTCGAAAGCCGCTCCTTTGATAATTACTACTTTAGAGCTGGCTAATGCCTAAATCTCTCGCGGGAAAAGACGTTGTTAAAATATTATGTCGAGAGTTTAATTTTTATTTTGTTTCCCAGAGAGGCAGCCATGTTAAACTAAAGAAAAAGGCTGCTAATCAGATAATAATTACCATCGTCCCGCTTCATAAAGAATTAGCAGTAGGCACGTTAAAAGGTATTTTGGAATTGGCAAAAATAGACGAAAAAGAGTTCTGGGAAAGACTTGAGTAGAATAATGCCTCCCGAATATTTCGACGTCCATACTCACCTGAATTTTTCCGCTTACGAAAAAGATTTAAGCGAAGTTTTAGAAACGTGCCGCCAAAACAAAATTTGGCTGGTTAACGTCGGCAGCCAAAAAGACACCTCCCAAAAAGCGGTCGACATCGCCGCCACCGCCAAAAGCGGTGTTTTCGCCGCCGTTGGCCTTCATCCAACTTACGTGTCCGTACCGTCAAATGCTGAGTCGAATATTGAAGAGAATACTGAAAATTCTGATTCGTCTGCCGCTATGACGCGTCATAGCGGCAATTCTAAAGAGCGGCCTATTTTAAATTTGAATAATCAAGTCGGCAGCACTATGACGCGTCATAGTGCTTCTTCCTGTGCTGAAAATATTGGTGAAAAAGCCGAAAACATCGGCGGAAAATTCGATTATGATTTTTATAAAAAATTGGCGCTTAATCCGAAAGTGGTGGCGATAGGGGAATGCGGTTTGGATTATGCCGTTTTTGCCCGCGAGAAAAACGAGCGACCGCAAAAACGAGCATCCGCCGACTTGTCCGCTAAAGCTTCAGCGTCGGCGGAAGCTTTATGCGAAGGCGGATTGACAGACGATGAAATTGAAAATTTAAAAGATGCACAAAAAAAAGTATTTATTAAACAGATTGAATTAGCGAAGGACGTCAAGAAGCCGCTGATGATTCATTGCCGCAACAGCCAAGGCCAAAGCGACGCTTTTCCCGATTTGATTTCTATCCTAAATTCTTCCGCCACAGGCGGATCCGCCTCCGGCGGAAAATCCCAGATTCTGAATCCTGTTCCCGGAATCATCCATTTCTTCAGCGGCAACTTGAACGACGCCAAAAAACTCCTTGATTTGGGATTTTATTTCAGTTTTGGCGGCGCGATAACCTACGTCTCCAGAAAAACAGGTTTGTCCGGCTATGAAGAAGCGCTTAAATTTTTGCCGGTTGAGAGGATTTTAAGCGAGACCGACGCTCCTTATGTTGCGCCGAATCCTTACCGCGGCCAGCGCAATGAACCGCTTTTTATGCTTGAATCGATCAAAAAAATCGCCGAAATAAAAAGTGTGCCGCTGGAAAATCTGAAAGAGCAGCTGATTAAAAACGCTTTTGCTGTTTTTCGATTGCCTTCTTTTAATTTTTAAGCCACGCCAACTTAATTTTTAAACTGAATTTTTTAAATTAATTTTTTCAATTATATCAACCCAACTTATTCCACTATGACGCGTCATAGTGGAAATTTCGATATGATCATATCTTTAATCGCTTTGCTCATAAAATTGGTTTATTCGTCGATAATATGAATTAAATTCATATTCTCTCCTTGCTGCCAATTTGGATGACTACGCCAGCGAAATTGGCTTACTTGGTCTAAATGAAAAATTCTTTCTCAAGAATATAAAAGGACTCCTATTTTTCCTCAATAATTTTTATTTGTCCCTCGCTGCCAATTTTAATAATCAAGCAAAAATTTTGAGAATAATTATATGGTATTCATATTTTTGATAATCAAGTAACAACACTATGACGCGTCATAGTAAAACATTGAATTTTATTGTAGACTTGCGATATGGATAAAGATAAAAACAACGATAAAGAAAATTTTGCTGTTCCGTCTATTGATAATTATTCTTCGCGTAAAGAATGGGAAGATGCCTGCTGGCATAAAATAATCAAATCCGAGGACATTCTCAGAACACTAATAACTTCTTATGAGCGCCGCAATTTAATTATGCGCGCCGCCGTAATGGAGCGCGTAGACGCCGGTAAAAATTATCAGCAAATCTCCGAAGAACTATGGCTTTCCCCACAAACCATAAGCAGCATCAAAAAAGCTCTTAAAGAGAGTAGCTACCGAAGCTACCGCGAAAGAGGAAAAACTGAACGGAAAAAGAGAGTTTACTCTTCCGCCCCTACTTCGACCCAAAAAAATCCTCGCGACAGATCAGTCCGTATTAGGTACGGAACAATCCGCTTGCCCCGCCGTTTGCCCCGCTAAATAACGCTATGACGCGTCATAGTGAGATTATAATTTTCCGGCCGGGGTTTTTATTGATTTAAAGCCGGCTTTAATTCAAGCGGCCGTTTTTGATTTTTTCCGCTGATTGGGATAAAATTTTCTAATATGGCTTATAACTTTTCGAAAATCGAGAAAAAATGGTCTAAAATTTGGGCGGAGAAAGGAATTTACGAGCCGAAAATAAAAAAGCCGTCCGCCAAGCGGAAGCCTTTTTACAACCTGATGATGTTTCCTTATCCTTCCGCCGAAGGGCTGCACGTCGGCAATATGTATGCTTTTACCGGAAGCGACATTTACGGCCGGTTCAAAAGAATGCAGGGCTATGATGTTTTCGAGCCTATCGGCCTTGACGGTTTTGGCATTCATTCGGAAAACTACGCCCTTAAAATCGGCGTTCATCCGGCAAAACAGACGAAAATTTCCGAAAAAAACTTTTACCGCCAGCTTCAGGCTATCGGCAATTCTTTCGCCTGGCGCGAAAAACTGGAAACCTATACTCCTGATTATTATAAATGGACACAATGGATTTTCACCCAATTTTTCAAAAGGGGACTGGCTTACCGGAAAAAACAGGCGGTTAATTGGTGTCCGTCGTGCAAAACCGTTCTGGCCGACGAGCAGGTCGTCGCCGGAAAATGCGAACGCTGCGGCAGCGATGTTTCAAAGAGAGAGCTGGAGCAGTGGTTCTTCAAGATAACCGATTACGCCGAAGAGCTTTTAAGCGAACTGGAAAATATGGATTGGTCTGAAAAAGTGAAAATCGCCCAGAAAAACTGGATAGGGCGGAGCGAAGGAGCCGAAATAGAATTCCGGATTAAAAATTCCGAACATAAAATAAAAGTTTTCACCACCAGGCCGGACACGCTTTTCGGAGCGACTTACCTGGTTTTGGCGCCGGAACATCCTTTAATCCAATATTTAGAATTCAGGATCGAGAATTCGGAAGAAGTCAAAAAATATATCGAAAAAGCCGGAGCAAAATCCGACGCCGAAAGAATAGCCGAAGGAGAAGAAAAAACCGGAGTTATTTTAAAAGGAATCGAAGCGTTTAATCCGGTCAATAACGAAGAGCTGCCTGTCTACATAGCTGATTATGTTTTAAGCTCTTACGGAACAGGAGCGATCATGGCCGTTCCCGCCCACGACCAGCGGGATTTCGAATTCGCCAAAAAATTCGGCTTGCCGATAACAGAAGTTATCCGGCCGGCCGGAGTCTCCGGCGCGCCCGCCGATTATTCTAAATCTGAACACGCCTACGAAGGAGGCGGAATTTTGGTGAACTCCCGCCAGTTCAACGGAATGGACTGCGAAAAAGCCAGATGGGAAATAGCTAAATTCGCCGGAGGGAAGAAAAAAACAAATTTCCGCCTGCGGGACTGGCTTATTTCCCGCCAACGCTATTGGGGCCCGCCGATTCCGATGATTTACTGCGAAAAATGCGCCGCTGAAGGCAAGGGCGAGCGGGAAGATATGCCGGGGTGGCATGCCGTGCCGGAAAAAGATTTGCCGGTTAAGCTGCCGTTTTTAAAAGATTTTAAACCAATGGGAACCGGCGCTTCGCCTTTAAGTTCGGTCAAGTCTTTTTACGAAACAGCCTGCCCCGTTTGTCATTCCAAAGCCCGCCGCGAGACTGATGTTTCCGATACTTTTTTGGATTCTGCCTGGTATTTTTTCCGCTATCTGGATATTAAGAATAAAAAGAAAATTTTCGATAAATCGATAATAAAAAAATGGCTGCCGGTTGATATGTATATCGGCGGAGCCGAGCATTCCGTCCTTCATCTTCTTTACACGAGATTTGCCACAAAAGTTTTCCGCGACATGGGATTAATCGGTTTTTCCGAGCCGTTCAAAAAATTCCGCGCCCACGGCCTTTTGATAAAAGAAGGGGCGAAAATGTCAAAATCGAAAGGCAACGTCGTCAATCCGGACGATTACATTAAAAAATTCGGCGCCGACGCTTTAAGAATGTATCTTATGTTTTTGGCGCCGTTCGAACAGGGCGGCGATTTTAGGGACAGCGGAATTGTCGGCATTACCAGATTTTTGGAAAGAGTGAGAAAATTCGGAGAAAAATTGGCTAAATCGGAAAATAATGCCGGCAACAAAAATTCAGAATTAAATAAAAATCTAAACCAAAGCATTAAAAAAATAACCGAAGATATCGAAGCTCTCCATTACAATACCGCCATCAGCAACTTGATGATTCTCTTGAATAGTTTTGAAGGTAATTTAAGCGGTGTTTCGAAGAACTATTTTTTGGAATTTATAAAGTTGCTTGCGCCTTTTGCTCCGTTTTTGACGGAGGAGCTTTGGCAAAAACTTGGAAACAGAACTTCAATCCATTTGGAAAAATGGCCCGCTTACGACGCCAGATTAATCAAAGAAGAAACATTTAAGCTTATTATCCAAATCAACGGCAAGACAAAAGCGACGCTTGACGCAAAAAAAGGCGCCAGCCAGGCAGAAATAGAAAAAATAGCTATGGCAGAACCTAAAATTAAAGGCTATCTGGAGCAGCAAAAAATTATCATAGACGGGAAAACGACTTACAAATGGAAAAGAGTTATTTATGTTCCCGACCGCTTGATTAACTTCGTCTTTTAGCGGCGATTGATAAATCTCTTGCCTTAAAATAGAATAAGTTATATGCACAAGCACAGGATAATCGGCGTTATTCTTCTGCTCCTGGCCCTGGGAATCGGGCTGTATTTTTACCAAATCGGCCTTAAAGGGCTTGGCGTAGGGAATTTTTCTTGGGGAAATTATCTTATTTCTCCTCTTTCCAGGCCCCAGCCAATAACGGCAACTTCCGGAAAGCCGACAGCCGTCCAGCCTGCTTCGGAAACGCCGGTTTATTCCGCCCCTCAACCGACTTCAACCCAGCCTCAAATCGACACCTCAAGCATTCCCGTCGGATTTACTCGAAATGACTTATCGCCATATTTTCAGAAAGTAAATATCGCCAGCGCCCAAGCGCCGTTTTTTGGTTATTACGGCCAAATTTCAATTCAAGCTTATAATCTCGCCGCGGGAGAAAAAGTCGATGTCACCGGCTGGACGATAAAATGGAACAAGGCCCAGGTAATAATTCCCCAGGGAGTCCAATTTTACGACCCGTCAGGATGGGAATTTCCCGCCGATATTAATCTGACAAACAATTCCGTTGTAAATATGTATTCAGGCCAAAATCCGCTAGGCGTAAATCTGGAACTTAATAAATGCGTCGGCTATCTTGCCAACTACTACCAATTCGCGCCGGAACTTCCTTCGAATTGCCCGGCTACAAGCAATTCGGAAATCTCCAATCTTAGCGGCGACTGCCAGAATTATATTCTTTCCATCAACGGCTCTTGCCGCGAACCCGACCCGAATCTTGCGTTTACTTTTAACGATCCCTCCTGCTCCGCCGCCCTTAATAACTTCAATTACCACAGCTGCTTTGTGGCTCACCGCGCTGATGCCGACTTTTTATCGAACGAATGGCGGGTCTGGAACATCCCTTTGTCTTTTGATCAAAGCCACGACAGACTTCTTCTTTTGGACGACAAAGGCATGCTGGTTTCCCAATACCAGTATTAATTATTAGCTTTTAAATCTTGCAAAATAACTTATAATTAATAAAATTGCTTAAAAGTCGCTTCAAAAAATAAAAAAATGAATTTAACAACAATAATCATAATAATACTGGCCCTAGTTATTATCTGGCTGATAGCCGCGTTTAACGGCTTGATCACCCAGAAAAACAGGGTGGCCGAAGCCTGGTCTGATATCGAAGTCCAGCTTAAAAGAAGGTACGATTTGATTCCTAATTTAGTGGAATCCGTTAAAGGCTACGCCGCCCACGAAAAAAATGTCATCGAAGACGTAACCAGCGCCAGGGCAAACGCGATGTCCGCCCAGGACCCGAAAGCCAAACTAGCAGCCGAAAACCAGCTATCCCAAACATTAAAAAGCCTTTTTGCCGTCGCCGAAAATTACCCGCAGCTGAAAGCTAACGAAAATTTCTTGGCCCTGCAGCAGGAATTAGTCGATACCGAAGACAAAATCCAGGCCGCCCGAAGGTTCTATAACGCCAACGTCAGGGATTACAATATCTCCATAGAAGTTTTCCCCAAAAACTTAATCGCGCCCGTTTTCGGTTTCGGCAAAAAAGACTTATTTGAAACGGATAGCGACGCCGAGAACGAACCCGTCAAAGTTAGTTTTTCAAAATGACTTTATACACTCAAGTAGCCGCCAACCAAAGAAAGACTTGGTTTCTATTAACGTTTTTTCTTGTTTTAATCATAGGCTTCGGCTGGCTTTTCAGCATCGTTTATCAATCAAACGCCATATTGGTTTTCGCCGTTGTTTTGAGTTTGCTTCTAAATATTTACAGCTACTGGTATTCCGATAAGCTTGTTCTAAAAATGGCCGGCGCCAAACCGGTTGAGAAAAAAGATTATCCAGAGCTTTACCGTTTGGTTGAAAATTTAGCCATTACCGCCGGCCTGCCAACGCCGAAAATATATTTAATCGACAATTCTTCGCCGAACGCCTTCGCCACGGGCCGAGACAAAAACCACGCCTCAATTGCCGTGACAAGCGGGCTTTTGAATATTTTAAACAAGCCCGAGCTTGAAGGTGTCCTCGCCCATGAACTTTCGCACATCGGCAATAAAGACATATTAATATCGACTATCGTCGTCGTTTTTGCGGGTGTTTTTACTTTGCTGGCTAACTGGTTTTTACAAATCAGTTTTTGGGGCGGCGGCTCAAGAAACGACAGAAATTCCGAAGGCGGCTTGGCGTTTATTTTCGGCTTAATAGCGGCTATTCTGGCGCCGATAGCAGCGACCATTATTCAGCTGGCGATTTCCAGAAAAAGGGAATTTCTGGCGGACGCTTCCGGAGCGCTTTTAACCCGGTATCCCGACGGCCTAATCAGCGCCCTCCAAAAAATATCGTCCAGCCAGCCGATGAAAGTCAATTCTTCTACCGCCCATCTTTACTTCGAGAGCCCGCTTAAAACGGATAAAACCGGCAGCGAACCGTCCTTTTTGGTAAGAATTTTCATGACCCATCCGCCGATAGAGGACAGAATTAAAGCATTAAGAGGATTAGACGTAAGTTAAAAATTTATTTGTAATTAGCGGAGACGAGAGGATTCGCCCGTGACTGAATTTTTTGCCACCGCAAAAAATTCGCCTGCCTGCCGGTAGACGGGTCTGGGCGCCGGCTCAGCTACACTTTGAGTGAAAATTTTTATCTTTTGAAAATTTCGTAATAAAGCGGTGTTTTTTGAACGAAGTTCGAACTTTTTTTGAGCAAAATCCTAATTCCGAATTTTAAAATCCAATCGTTCGGGCGGGCAAAAAGGAAGGGGGTTGGGGGGAAGGAATTTTTG
>JAVHRF010000105.1:0-2085 GCA_036171515.1 Minisyncoccota bacterium
GCGCCTAATACTGTGCCGCGGCCGACTAAATTGTAAAAGAAATCAATCGTATTCTGCCCCGGCCTGATTCCCAAAACGAATCCGCCGCTCCTCTGGAGGTTTCTCGCTATCTCTTCGGGATTGAAAGTGATTGAGGTGTAAAAATAAGTGAATATAAAAACCAACAGGAAATAAATAATGCCGTATATCCAGGTATTATTTAAAATCTGGGAAACAATGGCGTTCAGCTTGAAGGAAAGGCTGGGCGAAAATACGGAAGAAAGCTGGGCAATGAATTGCGGGAACAGCAAAACCGAGATAGCGAAAATCAAAGGAATCATTCCCGCGGAATTCACTTTCAGCGGCAAATAGGTTTGGGCTCCTCCGTACATTTTATTGCCCCGGACTTGGCGGCTGTAAGCTATCGGAACCTTCCGCTCTCCTTCATTAAGCAAGACCACCGCGGCGATAAGCAAAACCGCGACCGCCAAAAAGACGATATAAATAGGAAGATTCGCCGAGCTGTAAGAAATCAAAGCCGAGCGTATTCCGGTCGGCAGGCCGCTGATGATGCCGGCGACGATAATTAAAGAAATTCCGTTGCCGATTTTCTGCTCGCTTATCAGTTCGCCCAGCCACATCGTAATCATCGAGCCGGCGGTAATGACGATAACGTTGCCGAGCGTTCCAAAAAGACCCAATTGCGCAATGACGCCTTCGTGGATAAGCAAAGTCAAAAATCCGTAAGACGACAGAAAAGCCAGAGGAACGGTCAGGATTCTGGAATACTGATTGAATTTCGCCTGGCCGCGGCTGCCTTCTTCGTAGTACATTTCCTTAAATTTCGGGAAAATTATGGTCAGAAGCTGCATAATGATAGTCGAAGTTATATAAGGACCGACGCCAAGCATCGCGATAGAAAGCCTGGAAAGCCCGCCGCCGGAAAAAATATTCATAAATCCCAACAGCTGGTTGGAATTGAAAAAAGACCTCAATTTATTCAGGTCAATGCCCGGAATAGGAACGGCAGTCAAAACCCTGAAGGCCACCAAAAGACCAGCGACAATTAACACTTTTTTCCTTAAATCTTTGATTTTAAAAATCTGGAGCAGTCTCTGCATTTTTATTTTTGGATTTCGCCGCCGGCTTTTTCTATTTTATCTTTAGCGTCCTTGGATAAAAGCAATCCTTTAATTTGCCATTTCTTCGCTTCTCCGCCGGACAAAATTTTTACTTTTCCTTTGTATTTTTTGTCAACCAAGCCCGCTTTTTTAAGCGACTCAATGTCGATAATTCCGCTTAGATTTTTCAATTCTTTTATATTCAAAGAAACGGGTTTCGGACGCTTTGTTTTGTTGTGGAAGCCGCGCCACTTCGGCAAACGGTTGATAATATCCCTAACGGCCGGCCTGATGCGGTGGCCCGAACGGGATTTCTGCCCTTTTTGGCCGCGGCCCGAAGTCGTCCCCCTTTTTCCGCCCCGTCCAACTCTTTTTTTATACCGCGAAAGATTATTTGATTTTAATTGATGTAATTCCATAATTTTATTCTTTTTTGGCTTCAGGCGCTTCAGGCGCTTTTATTTTCTTTAAGGCCTCAATAGTCGCCAAAGCATTGGTTAATTTATTCGGCGTCCTTCCCAGGCATTTTGCCGTGATATCTTTGATGCCCGCCAAATCCAAAACTACCTTAACGGCGCTTCCCGCTTTGACTCCGTGGCCTATTGATGCCGGCTTGATTAAGACTCTGGCGGCGCTGTATTTGGCGACCGATTCATGCCAAATAGTCCGGCCGTCTTTCAGGTTTAAAGCGATAATATTTTTCTTCGCCTTGGCCTTGGCTTTGCTTACCGATTCGGCGACGTCTATTCCCTTGGCGATACCGACGCCGACCTGACCCTTTCCGTTGCCCAATATCACGGTAGCCCTGAAACGAAAGCGTTTTCCGCCAGCGACGACCCGGGTGACACGGCGCAAATCAAGGACTTTCTCTTTCCATTCGGACTCCGGTCTCTTGGCCATTGGGTAAGCCGACCGCCTTTCGCCCCTTCTTTGATTTTGTTTTCCTGAATTATTATCCATAGTTTAAATTTTAAGCCCTTTCTTT
>JAVHRF010000106.1:0-9389 GCA_036171515.1 Minisyncoccota bacterium
CATTCCGGATAGCCGGAGCAGCCGATGAACAGACCGCGCTTGCTCGATTGCAGCCTGGATATGAACCGTAATGCATTGATGACGGGGCGGTAAGCATTCCGAATTCCTGCGAAACTGATTTATTCGCATCGAAAAGGACGGTTGCCTTTCCGAGATCAGGCATCTGCGCTATCGCCTGTTGCCATTCATCAGGAGAGTCAATCACAACCGAAAGCGCGATTGTATCGGTTGACTGAAAACGGCTGTCGGTCGCGAGGGCGACCATCTGGTTCCAGCACGCGGGATAGCACATAATCCCTTCGTTAAAGAAAAGGATAATATTTTTCCCTTTTAAACTGTTTAATGAGTATTCCGTGCCGTTGCGGTCTCTGAGCGAAAATTGAGGCGCGGGTTTGCCGATAAGGCTGCCGCCGAAACCGGCGGAATCGGCGTTATCCGCATCGCGCGAGCCGCCGCTATTTCCGTAACTTAAAAAAGCAAGTCCTCCGACGATAAATGCCGCGATGGCGAAAATACCGATTATTTTAACGATGTTTGATGTTTTTTGATTCATGTTTTTGTTGTTTATTTTTTTAATTGTTTAATTGCGACAATTGCGAGAAATACGAATAATCCCGCGAATATGATTGCCCACGCGTATTGCGGCATCCACCCGATGAAGCGGTTCAGGAAATTATTAAGTTTCGTGAGATAAATATTAATGTCGATTTGCAGCATCGAATGAACGGCAACCTGATTCATGGATGCCCAATAGAGAGTTAGAATTCCCATTACGGAAAAAGTCGTTCCCGCCAGCAAATCCGACAATCTCACGCTGAAGGTTTTTCCGAATAATGAGAATATTATCGGCTTGCGGGCGCCGAAAAGCCGGTCGGTTAGCCGTGAATTATCGAGTGCCGAAGCGAGAATAAAGAGCGGTATGACCATTCCGAGTACGTAGGCCAGCGTATAAACGATTCCCCAAATAAAAGAGCCTGGCAGCACCGAAAGCGCCAGCGCTCCCGCGAGAACCGGAGCGCAGCAGGTCGTGGCTATTCCGGAAAATATGCCGAGCATAAACACGGACCCGATATTTTCTTTTCCGGTAAGCTCGGGTTTCGGGCGGAGAGATTTCGGCATCGGGAGTCTTTTTCCGAGGAGGAGAGAAACACCCAAGGCAAGAAGTAGTATTCCTATGACCGTGAAGATGTCTCGATGGTAATAGCTGAATAATTGCCCGAGCGCCGAGAAGCCCAGTCCCAGCGGAAGAAATACGGTGAGAATGCCGAGGAAAAATACGAAGGTCATAAAGAATACTTTCCGGCGTGTCCGGAATATCAAGCCAAAGTACGAAGGCAGAAGCACGGTGACGCAGCATGGGGCGAATAAAGCCGCGATTCCCGCGATGAATGCCGCGACGAGCGAAGTGCCGATTATTGTTTCCATGAATTTATTAGACTCCGCAAGTTTTCGGTGATTCCGCCGACACGGAATATTGGTTATACTGGTTTTGCAAACTCACTCCGCAACTGGCAGATGATTTTCCCGGTATGGGAGCGACTTGATTTTGGACCGCTTGATATCCTTGGATACTCGAATAGGCGGCGCCCAAAACGGTTTTCGGGTCAACCGCGTTCCAGCTGATTCCTCTATCCGAGAAATAGCGGGCAATCGTCAGATACGTGTCCGGAAACCAGTACGAGTTAACCGTTAGCGCCGCTTTATACATCTGGCTTTCCGTCGCGCCTTGAGAGGCTATAAGTTCCAGGAGTCCCAGCATTGCCATGCCGTGGTTGCAATCGGGAAAATAAGTCGAGTTTCCGCAGCAGGGGCGGTAGATGTTTTTTGAGACATTTTCGACGAGCACCTGTTCATCCGCGGTTAGCGTTATGAATTGATGCGCGCTGTAATGGCTCATCGGATTGCCATCGGCAATCGTCCAGCCTCCGGTCGAAGCAAAATTTCCCGCGCCGCCGTACTGCGGATTTTGCATCGGACCTTGTTCGAGGATAGGGTTTTTGTTGCCGAGGCCTAATGCCCAAAGCAAGTTAAGAATTATTCCGGCATTCTGCGAAGTTATCACGAGATTTCCGTTGTCGGACGAATCGACAAGCGCCTGCTCGTCCGCGGTGAGCCCGCCATTTTGAGCGTACAATGCCTCGAACCGCGGCTCGTCGATAACTCCCGCCGCGACCATTTTTTGTCCGAGGTTTCCCCAGCGCGTCGGAAGTTCAATGCCGGCCGATGGCGTCACGGCTTCGCTTAAAACGTTGGCGGTTTGCGTTCCGTTTTGTTGCGATTTAATACCCGTATTTTCACCCTCGGTTTTCAGGCCGGTGATATAAATCCAGGTTCCCGATAAAATTAACACGCCAACTATAATAACCATCGAAAGAGAATGGTTGTTTTTCGGTTTTGCCGGTTCGGGATAATCGTTGCCATTATTCCGGCCGGTGTCGCTGATTTGTTTTTTATTTTTATTTTCCATATTTTATTTATTCTTTGACTTTTATATTTATTCACGACCAAAAAACCGCTTAAAACGCGGTTTTAAATCGCAAGCTAAAAAGCGCGGCTGATTCCGGCTCAGAAGCTTGCGGCGAGAGAGGAAAGACAATCTCGTTTTTCGTGCAGCGCCGTCCACCTGAATAATTTTTCTTTAATTTTTCCCAAACCGGTTTCGCGATAAAAATAATTATTTTTGAATGAAGCGGAGCGCGATTTATAGGAATTGAAAAAGCCAGCCGCGCAAAGAAGGAGCGCGAGAGCGGCTAGCGCGGCTAGCGCGCTAAATATAGGAATAATGTTGGTTAGTTCTATAAGCGCTCCAATGTGCGCCAAAGCGTAATTAAGAGGATTTATGTTTGTTTTGCAGTCGTTTCCCATAAGCGTAAGAGGGCATCTATCGTGATTGACCATAAGAAACGCTCCGAATATCATAACTCCGGCAAATATTATAATAGCGATAATGCCAAAAAATAGTTTCATATTATCTTCGCTGTGATAAGCGGTACACCTTGAGGATTTCGGCTGTCGCTTTTTTCCCTTGGCCGCTCTTTATTTGCGTCGCCACATGAGTTGATAGGTGATTTTCCAGAATCAGATAATCGATGCCGGAAAGCGCCTGCCTGACGGCGGAAGACTGCGTGATGATGTCTATGCAGTATTTATCTTCTTTAATCATTTTTTCGAGGCCGTTTAATTGGCCTTTTATTATTTGAAGCCTCCGAAGAGATTGTTTTTTCGCGTTTGTTTCCATTTATAAAAATATACCCCAGTATGGTATTTGTTGTCAAATTATTATTTCGCGTCTCGGCAGGGAGGTTTATTTTTTCCGCGTTCCGGCGTAATCGTTGTATCTGTTATAGGCGGGCTTTACATCTAATACCCTATGGGGGTATATTAAAATAATAATATGAATAGCGATAATTTAGCGGACAAAAAAGAAAATGAGGGATTATATCAATGTCCGGAATGCGGATTATACTATAAAGAGAAGCAGTGGGCGGAAAAGTGCGAAGTGTGGTGCGGGAAATATAAGAGCTGTAATATTGAGATTATAAAGCACGCGATTAATAAAAAAGTCGGCAACATTATTAAATAATTAATTAAAAATATATTTTAAAAAATGAACAATAATAAAAATATGGAACTATCGGAAAAAATTTATTACACTTGCCCGATGCATCCGGAAATAATCCATGACAATCCGGGAATGTGCCCGGAGTGCGGGATGAACCTCATTCCGATAAAAGCGAAAAAAACGGAACAGCCGTCCGAAATGGAAATGAGCGGAGACTACGCTTCTCACGCCGGCCATAATGAGACTGCGGCGTCGTTCAATAAGCACGAAGGCCATCATGTAAATATTTTTAAAAGAAAATTCTGGGTAAGCCTGGTTCTTTCTGTCCCGATAGTGCTTTATTCCGACCTTATGCAGGCGGCGTTTCACTGGACGGCGCCGGCGTTTCCCGGCTCTTCTTATCTGCAATTCGTCCTTGCTTCTGTAGTTTTTTTCTATGGCGGCTGGGTGTTTATTGCGAGCGCCTGGCGCGAGCTCAGGGCCCGTTTGCCGGGGATGATGACTCTTATCGCGCTTGCCATCACGACGGCGTATTTATGGAGTGTTTACGCGGTATTAGTGGGGCGTCCCGACACCCTTTTCTGGGAACTCGCGACGCTGATTACGATAATGCTTCTCGGTCATTGGCTTGAGATGCGGGCGGTTTCCGGGGCGCAGGGCGCGCTTAAAGAACTTTCGAAACTTCTGCCCGACACGGCGGAGGTTGTGCGCGGCAATAGCACGGAGATTATTCCGCTTACGGAACTTCGCGAAGGAGACGTTATTATCGCCAAGCCTGGCGGAAAAATCGCGGCGGACGGCGAAGTCGTCGAAGGCGAATCTTTTGTCGATGAATCTCTGGCGACCGGAGAATCAAAACCGATCGCAAAAAAAACCGGCAGCGCGGTGATCGCGGGAACGGCGAATGGCGACGGAACGCTCAAAGTAAAAGTGACAAAAATCGGCGAGCATACCTTCTTGGCCGGCGTTATGCGGCTTGTCGCCGAAGCGCAGGCTTCCAAGTCGCGTTTGCAAATGCTTTCCGATCGCGCGGCGCTTTGGCTTACGTTTGTCGCTGTCAGCGCGGGGGCGATTACGGTTGTGGCGTGGATTGCCGTTGGCGGCGGAACGGCGTTTGCCATTGAACGGCTCGTCGCTGTTCTGGTTATTGCTTGTCCTCATGCCTTAGGGTTGGCGGTTCCTTTAGTTGCTTCTATTTCGACAACGAAAGCCGCCCGGAACGGGTTTCTCGTCAAACAGCGGCTGGCGCTCGAAGCGGCGCGGAATATCGATGTGGTTTTATTCGATAAAACGGGCACGCTCACCAAAGGCGAATATGGCATTACCGATATTTGGCCAATCGGCGCTAAAGGCGAAAAAGAAGTTATCCGCCTCGCCGCTTCGGTAGATTCGTATTCCGAACATCCGATATCGAAAGCCATCGTCGCTCACGCGCGCGCCAAAAACATTTCACTTGCCGAGATAACCGGCTTTACCCGGCTTTCCGGCAAAGGTTCGCAGGCAAAAATAAATGGAGCGACAATAACTGTCGGCGGCGAAGGCATCATTGAAGGGAAAAATATTTCGTTTCCGTCCGCTGTCGCGGCGGAAAACAAAAAAGGTAAAACGATTATATACGTTCTTGATGACGGCAAACTCGCGGGTGTTATCGCTCTGGCGGATATTATCCGCGAAGAATCCCGCGAGGCGGTTAAGGCGCTGAAAGAAATGCGTGTTGATGTTGCTATGATAACGGGCGACGCGGACGACGTGGCGGCCTGGGTAGCTGGCGAACTCGGTATCACAAAATATTTCGCGAGGGTATTGCCCGGCCAAAAATCGGAAAAAGTTAAAATCTTGCAATCGAAAGGAAGGCGGGTTGCTATGGTGGGTGACGGCATAAACGACGCTCCGGCTCTCACTCAGGCGGATTTGGGCATCGCCATTGGCGCTGGAACTAACGTGGCTATAGAATCGGCGGGAATTATTCTCGTAAAAAACGACCCGCGCGACATTCCGAAAATCATCACGCTTTCGCGTTTGACTTACGCGAAAATGGCGCAGAATCTTTTCTGGGCCGCCGGTTATAACGTCGTCGCTATCCCGCTCGCCGCCGGAGTGCTCGCGTCGCGCGGTATTCTTCTTTCTCCGGCAGTCGGCGCGGTATTTATGTCGCTTAGCACGGTAATCGTAGCGGCGAACGCGATGCTTTTAAGGAATAAAAAACTTTAAAGGTCGAATGAATATAGGAATTAAAATAAAATTCAAAAAATGAAAATCGTCTGGAAAGTGCTTGCCTGGATTTTCGTCGCCTGCGGTCTGTTCACATATCTTTCCGCGTGGGGTAGCCTATGGTTTGGTTGGAGGATGTTGGGTGCTACGCCGGAAGACTTGTTCTATGACGCTGTCTCTACCGGAATATTCGGAATATTCTTTTTGGTTTGGGGAAAATACGGCAGCAATAAATAGCGTCGCGTTCGTCTCAGTAGCATATAAAATGCCCTCAACGAGGACATTTTATATTAATTGATTTTTCTTTTAAGCCGCCATTGCCAGTTTAAATCTCCCCAGGCATTGCCGAACCAAAGGGCAAGGAACACAAGCGCGTAGATTATTGCCGCGCCAATATCGGTTGACCCCGCCGTGTAAGGGCCGCCGAATCCCTCGGCGGTAGACCAGACGACTAAGCTCATCGCGATGCCGCCGAATGTCGTAACACGAGGGAAAACTCCGAAAATAAGCGCGAGGGCGATAGCTGTTTCCGCGCTAGCAACGAGCAGCGCGAATATATGCGGATTTACGCCCACTATGTTGATCCAGAGATTAATCCAATCCTTTACAAGCTGAGGCTGGTTCCCGAGATTTCCGGAAAGGTAGCTTGTGAAGTTGAGGAAGAAATCCGGCTGCCACTTGAAGTAAGCGTCAACGCTCCAAATAATTCCGAAAACGACGCGCAGCCAAGCAAATTTCCGCTGATTATTCATAACTCTATTCTATCTTAATTTATTGTTATAATAAAATATTATGCTCGGAAGTTATATAAAAGTTTTTCCGCGTAAATTTAAATTATTTCTGGAGAAGCTGGATAAAATCAGGGACGAGGCGCTCTCTTCTTTTATTAAATCTTATTGGCCGCGCAAAATAACGCCTAACCGTCTTACTTTTTTAAGAATCTTTGTCGGCTTGTTCTTGATTGCTGCGCTGTTCTATTTTAATGACGCTAGCCAGATTTTAATCGTTCCTCTTTTTGTCGCGGGAGTGTTAACGGACTTGCTGGACGGCTCTGTTGCCAGAATCTTAAAAGAAGAAACCTATATTGGCGTGGTTCTCGACCCTATTGCCGATAAAATATTGATAATCCCGATAGCCGTCTATATTTTATTCGATTCTCATGCGTGGCTGTTTTGGATTGTCGTTCTTCTTGAGGTTGCCAGCGGCTTATTATCTTTATTTAACCGAGGCAATAATGAAATTATCAAGTCGAATATATTCGGCAAAGTTAAAATGGTTTTGCAGTCGGTCGCGCTGGCGGGAATATTAATATTTTGGTCCAGTAATCCGAATATGATTTTTGTGTATATACTTTGGCTTTCGGTTTTATTTTCGGCGGCAAGCGTTGTTTTGAAAATATTGAATATAAATAAATACGCGGAAGGTGCCGGCGCAGTTGCATAAAAACTTAAATGCGTGGGGTTGCTTTAATTACGCCCTCCTGTCTGCCTCGATACTGCGCTGACTGTGGCTGTGTTCTTCGCTCTAGCACCCAACCCTCCAATCAGTGTGAGGGTTTCTTGGGATAGGTCAGGAGGCTGAACCGACCCGTCTCGGTCAGATTGTTTATATAGGTCGGTTAAGAAAAAATGACACATTTTGGAACACGGAAAGGCATAGTTGGCGTGTTTCATTTTTTTATGAAAAACGGGTTTCGCCCTCATTGAATCAGGACAAATCGGCATAAGGCGACTCCATAGCTCGTGTCTCATTTTTTAACTGCTAACGGGGTTTAAACTGCAAAATAATAAAAAATCCGACCCGATATTTATCGGGTCGGTTACTTGGAAAGCGAATACATGAATTCCTTGAGGAACTGTTTCTGGTCTTCGGAAAGGCTGGGATAGAGAAGATATTCAAGATTAAGTATCGGGTCCTCGCGGTCCTCGTCCCAGAACAGGACATGGAGCATCTCGTGGAGAAAGACCCTTATTTTGGATCTCTCGGATATCCGGCTTTCGATGTAAATCTGCCAGCAGTCTTTTATTTCCTGTTCGTAAGTCTTACCGAGAACGCCGATGTAGATTTTACCGACTTTCTTCGGCTTCCTCTTGTTGAGCTTGCAGAATATCACCTTAATGGGAGCTTCGTAGCTGAGACTGCTTTTGCCGTTAAGAACATCGACAACCATCTTGAACAGCCAGTTGGCCAGGTCATTCTTGCTTCTCTTCATCGGACGCCTCCTTTTCGTGGTTTATAATAAGCTATTTAAATTAAATCACTTATCGGAGAGAATGTCAAAAGATAAAAATCTCCGGGCTTATGGCCCGGAGAAAGCTAATCGTTGAAGATCTTACCCAAATCTGGAACCTGGATGATCTTTGTAACATCATTAAGGTAATCAACAATAATTTTCCGCTCTTCTTTATTGAGAGAAACCGACCCGAACGTCAGTTCGTTTGATAGAATGGACAATAGTTTCGGGCAATTCTGATCGAGACAATTGGAGTTCGCCACTAGATAAGTGCCGAAATAGAAACTGGCGCACTTCAAAAATTTTTCTCTGTCGAAGCCGATTTCCAAATATTCAAGAATTCGCAAGGCGTTTTCCCATCCGCCAATTTCTTGGATTAATTCGCATTGAGTATTTTTAACCGGGCAAAGTATATCCGGAGAATCCAGATAAACGCCATATTTGTCTATCTGAATCAGACAATACAGACGATGGCCAATCTCGTGGGATAAGGCGACGCTCATGGTTTCGTCGCTCTTTTCGTATTTTACCCCCAAAACAATGAATGGCTTCTTGAGCAGTATCTCGGTTTCTTTGCCGAAGAAACTCTTGACGGTCTTGGAATAGACGAGACCGGATAATTCGCGGTCGATTCTTACAACTACTTTCAGTTTGATTTTCGAGGCGAAGTCGCGCAGTTTCTTGAAATTTTTATCCTTCATTAGTTTCCTCAGGATAACCGCTTCGCGAATCCGATCGCGGATAAGACAGACTACGATGAATAAAAAATACGCCGCCAGCAGACACCAGATCACAAATAAACCGTCTTGAAGATATTTCGAAAATAGGCCAATCATTTTCCCTCCTTATTGGATATATGAATTACTTATTAGAGTATCGGGTTTTAACGGCGATAGGTCAAGCAGTCTGGACTTCTAATAAACATGGCGTCATAATTGAAATACAACTTAATAAAAAGGCCTAACCCCGCCGAGTCCTAACGGATTTGCGGGCATGGTCTAAAGACGTTCAGCATATCAAGCTCCTAGTCAGAGCGTGCTGAACGCCGTACGCCGAAAGGCATATGTTAATCTGGCTGGAAGCTTTATGTTTAATAAAACTCTTCTGCCTGCGATAGTTTCCATGAACACCAAAGAGTTTATTTATAAAACTATACAACTATATCATTCTGCGCGTTTATCAAAACCTAGTAATCCTAAAATTAAACGCGGAAGATCGCATTCTATTTCGTCTATTTTGGAAGACTTATTTGCATTTTTTTTGATAAGTAATATTAAAGCCGACCGTATTTATGTAGATCAGCCGATTTCTGTCGCGAGCGTTAAAATTAAAAATTATCCCGATATATCGATAGTTAGGAATAAGACTATTACCTCATTCTGC
>JAVHRF010000107.1:0-2039 GCA_036171515.1 Minisyncoccota bacterium
GTTGGCGATTCTTACTGCTTTAGCCGCGCATTTATCCTCTGACATACCGGAGTGTTTCAAATCCGATTTTCGCGAGTTTTTGCTCGATATTTTCAACCACGTCTTTTTGGCCGGAAGTCATAGCGGCCATTGGATTGGCGGATTTTTCGCTTTTGGGCGCGGCTCCCTGGGGAACCTGGAACGGCGCCAAAGCCAAGTCCTTTAAAAACCCGAAAATCTTATTTACGAAAGTAGGCTTCGTTTCTTCTTTTTTGCCGGTTAATTTATTAATGACTTTTCCGCCAGCTTTTTGCCAATCGTCTCCGGCCGGACGAATTAAAATCTGGAGCCAAATTTGCTGCTCCCCTTTCAGCCGCGATAAAACTTCAATAACAGGAGATATCGGGTCAATACGCCGCTCCTCGACGTTTTCCTCGAAAGAAATATAAGTGCGGATGGGATAGCAATTATCTTTGGCAAACACCAGGTCGTTACCGAATAGGTCGTAAACGTTGTTAGGTAAAACTTTCGGCAAGTTATCGAGATAATCAGATGCCTGCTCGATTATTTCCGCTTCGGGATATTGGGCGTAGATCGACGACTCCATTAAATTACGAAATTGAGTCGGCAACCGAAGATAAAAATGGACCGAGCCACCGATACTAACTAATTCGAAAGACATCCAGTTTTGAAGTTTTCCTTTAAAATATTTGTCCCAAAATTCAATTCCGGAATAAACGGCATGGGCGGCGGCAAAAACCTGCTCCATTGCTTTCGGAGTTTTTAAAATATCTTTGGGAACTTTAATTTCTAAAAGCCGCCACTTAATTCCCTTAACAAATTGGCCGCGGCGAAAATCAAGCCAGGCGTCCAAAAAAACATAGAAAGACAAAAAAGGAATTATTATCCACCAGGTCAGCCCCCAGATATATTCCACATTGGCAATAATTCCGGAAACGAACGGCGGAAGGATTGAGTGCATAGAAAATTAGTTTTTCTTGAGAGCGTACTTGCCGTCTTCTAAACGTTTGAAATACTTTTTATTTTGCAGGTTTATCAAAATAGTATTCGGCTTGAAAAACCTCTTTTTCTGGACCGCCGCAATTACGTCTTTCGATTTCATCGGGCCTTTTTCTTTCAATATCGATTCGATTACTTCCCTGGCGGTGCCTTCTTCATAGCCTTGCTCGCGAAGAGCATAAATGCCCCGCCCAACAAGAACAAACCGCTTGTCTTTGATTAGCTCGTTATGGACTGTCGGCGAAAGCGCTTTTCTGTTGTCGAAGCCCATTTCATTGATGGCGTCGGTAATGGCTTTAAAATGCAGCGGCTCCCCTTTTTTCTTCAAAATCAAATAAGCCTTGTCGCGGATGGTCGCCGGCTTGATTTCCGGCCAAATCTTGAGGCCAAAATCGCCGAACGGGCTGGAATGGAATTTTTTGGAAATTTTTATATAGTTCTTGATAACTTTCTCTTCGGATTTAAGATTGGCGGAAAGTTCCTTGAAAGCTTCCTTGGTCATCAAAATTTTGCCTTTGTTCTTGGAAAGGTAGTTTTCCGCTTTCTTCACCAAATCCAAAGCCGACTTCAGATGTTCGGCAGTCAGATAGTAAAAGTTATGGAATTCGTCATCGCTCTCGTGGAAGTAGAAATAAGGCAAAGCCTCTATCAAAAGGTTGATCTGAGACTTGTCTAAATTGCTTATAGAAGACTTATGCTCCCTCAAAAAATCTTCTTCGTGGGCGACTCCTCCGAATTTCCTCAAAAGTTCCTGGCTTTGGGATAAAATATCCAGCAACTCTGAGTTTGTTTTTATGTTTTCCGCGATTATTTTTAAGGCGCTGCCCTCGATTTGGCGCACCCTTTCGCGGGTTATCTGGAACCGCTCGCCTAAAGCCGCCAAGGTTTTTGGCTCGCGCAAATCCAAACCGTAGCGATTGACTATAATCTCTTTTTGCTTCTCGTTTAACTTACTGAGAATATTATCTAACGACGCGCTCATGTTTTTTGCCATATTTTTATTTATGTATATATTAACTTATCCCGCTTATATTTGTCAA
>JAVHRF010000108.1:0-2037 GCA_036171515.1 Minisyncoccota bacterium
GCCAGGCTTTACATTTCTAATATTTTGATGTATTCTAAATTTATGAAAAAAGAATCCCCCTCTAACTTCAACGGCGCCGAACATCTAAAAAAAGAGTTGCCGGAAAAATTAACCGGAACGGAATTTTACGAAACCGAAGACGGAAAAATAGAGGTTTCCTGGAGGGAATTTACGCCGGAATCCACGGTTGAGTCTAAAAAAACGCGAGAACAAGCCGTTATTTTTATGCCCGGCTGGGCGGAAAACGCGAACGATAAATCGCTAGACGGAATAAGCAAGGCTTTTGCCGAATCTACTCAAAGCCCGGCTTATCTTATTTCCACCAGCCCGGAAAAGCCAATTAAAAACTCCTTAATGAAAGAAGCCGAGGCTGTCAGAAATTTCATAAAAGAAAATAAGTTTAAAGAGATTGTTCTGGCCGGCTATTCGAAAGGAGGAGATAAAGCGATAAATCTGGTAAACCTGATCCAAGAAAACGATCCTGAAATAAAAATCAAAGGATTGGTACTCATGGGACCCGTCGGGCTTTATGAGCAAAAAACATGGGAACTCATTAAAAATTTCATAAAAGACATTAAAAAAACAGATATAAGCAAAGAATCGATAAGTATCGCCTTAGATTCATTTTTTGATATTTTAGAAGAAATATCCCGCGCCGGCACTAGCTATCCAAAAATCTTTATGGAAGACGTTAGGGAAATGGCCGCTCTTAACAAAAAAACCGCGACAATAAAAACGCCTGTCATTCTTATCCAAGGCAACGAAGACCTGGTTTCCGATCCGAATAAAATTATTCCGGAAAAAATCAGGGAGGAATTCAATCAAAAAAAAGAAAAAAGATATCAAGAATCAAAAAAAGAAAGCAACGATGGCGATAAGACCCCGTACGCCGATGAGCGGGAAGAATATATCAAAAAAAATTTATTCCCTAATAGCCCCTACGTCAAAATGATTATCGCAAAGAAATCAGGACATCACGCTCTTCCGTTTTTCCGCGCCGAAGACGTAGTTAAATCGGCTATTTACCTATTGGACAGGCATCACCGAGAGCAGAAATAGGCGGATTTTCGCCGGCGACGCCTCATATTTGTATAGCCCCTTTTCTTCGCGGCAAACACCGATAATATTTATTATGGTATAATAAATATAATAAAATGCTTTTAGAATTTTACGGCCTGGAATGCCCTCATTGCAAAAATATGGAACCGCTTGTCGGCCGGCTTGAGAAAGAGACGGATAAAAAAATTGAAAAATACGAGGTTTGGCACAATGAGGAAAACGCGCGAAAACTGGAAGGATATGACAAGGGCCGCTGCGGCGGAGTTCCCTTTTTTATCAATACCGGCAGCGGCAAAATAATTTGCGGCGAGTCGACTTACGAAGAATTAAAGCTCTGGAGCTCCGAGCAATAATACGATGAAGCAAAATTATTTAATTATTCCGCTAATAGTTATTTTAGTGGCGCTCTGGGGCGGATTTATAACGTCAACCGGAATGGCTTGGTACAAAACAATCGGAATTCCTTCCTGGACTCCTTCGGGCGGCTTCATCGGCGCCATCTGGGCTTTTATTTTTATATTAAGCGCCGCGTCGGCAATAATCGTTTGGAATAAAGCGGCCCGCAACCAAAGATTTTGGATTATAATCCTGCTTTTTATAATGAACGCCCTTTTGAATATCCTTTGGAGCAATTTGTTTTTCGGCAAGGGTTTGATAGGTTGGGCGGCTGTCGAAGCGGTAATTTTGGATTTTTCCGTATGGGCTCTCGTTATTCTTATCCGGTCGGTTTCAAAACTGGCTTCAGCCCTGCTCCTTCCTTATGCCGGCTGGGTAATTTTCGCTATTTATCTTAACTACATCATCTGGATGTTAAATAAATAACCGCTGTCCGGCAAAGCGGCAAAAAAAGCCCCTCTTATTAAGAGGAGCTTAGAAATCATACATACCCAAACTATCTTTAATCATAAATTTTATCCACCTGTAAATATTCTTTATTCTTTTCTTGCTAATTTAAATGTTCTGACAGATGGTTTGGCC
>JAVHRF010000109.1:0-2017 GCA_036171515.1 Minisyncoccota bacterium
ACAGAAGAAAGGCCGCCAAGGCCGCCGAACCGACGGCATAACCTTTAGTCAAAGCTTTAGTGGTGTTTCCCGCCGCGTCCAGCTTATCCATAACTTCCCTTATCTGACCGCTCTCTCCGGACATCTCGGCGATGCCGGCGCCGTTGTCGACAATCGGACCAAAAGTATCCATCGCCAGAATATAAGCCGCGGTCGCGAGCATTCCCATTGTCGCCGCCGCCGTACCGTAAAGCCCACCGCCAGTAACGCCGCTCAATTCGCCTAATTTGTAAGAAAGAAGCAGAGCGGCAGAAATCACTACCACCGTCAGGCCGGTTGATTCCAAACCAACCGCCACTCCGGTAATGATATTGGTGGCGTGTCCGGTCTGCGAAGCCTCGGCGATTTCCCTGACCGGCCGGTATTTCGCTTCGGTGTAATACTGGGTCAGATAAACGAAAATTATGCTCGTTACGATTCCCACCAGTCCGGCGTAGAAAAACCACATATTTCCCAGCATCGTTTTAGTGACGAAATAAAAAGCCACCGCCGCCAAAGCGCTGGTCACGAAATAACCTTTATTCATCGCCTTCATCGGCGAGTCATTTTCGCTGGCGTGGGCGAAAAATATTCCAACAATCGAAGCCAAAAGGCCGAATGCCCGCAAGACCAGCGGGTAAAAAATTATCGAAATTCCGAAAACGGGATAAAGGGCGGAACCTAAAATCATCGCACCGATATTTTCGGCGGCCGTCGATTCGAATAAGTCCGCGCCACGACCCGCGCAATCGCCGACATTATCGCCGACTAAATCCGCAATAACCGCCGGGTTCCTCGGGTCGTCTTCCGGAATTCCGGCCTCAATTTTTCCGACCAAGTCCGCGCCCACATCGGCGGCTTTGGTGTAAATTCCTCCGCCAAGCTGGGCAAAAAGGGCGATAAGCGAAGCGCCGAAAGCGTAAGCCGAAATAAGGGCCGGAATTTTAACCGGCGCATAGCCGAAAAGGGTAAAGATGGCGAAAAGTCCGGCCACTCCTAAAAGGCTTAAAGAAACTATAACGAACCCCGAAACCGCGCCGCCCCGCAAAGCGATAGTTAAAGCTTCGTTGAAATTTTTCTTGGCGCCGGAAGCGGAACGCAAATTGGTCCTGACGGCGATAGACATCCCGATAATTCCCGAAATCGCCGAAGAAAAAGCTCCAAAAACGAAAGCCATGGCCGTCTGCCAGCCGAGAGTCGGCTTTCCGGTAAGCTGGTAAGCGAGCCAGAGCCCGGCCGCGACGAACAAGCCGATAATCGCGATGGTTTTATATTGCCTCTTCATAAACGCCGACGCGCCCTCCCTGATGGCTTTGGAAATTTCCTGCATTTTAACCGTTCCCTCGTCTTTGTTGAGAATCCATAAAGTTAAGTAAACGGCGAACGCGATCGACACTAACGGCAGAATTATTGGTATCCATAACGTACTCATATTTATTTTATTTTTTTATATTTATAATTTATTTTTACGACTTTTTTTATTTTATAAAATTAAATAAAAAAGTAAATCCCCACACCTATACATAGGTGCGGGGATTTATATATTTTAATTTGACAAATTTATTAATTTGTTTTAAATTAAAAGGAGAATAAGAATAAAAAAACAAAAAGGAGGATGGTATGGCCGACGGAATGGAAGAAGAAATCATTAAACGCCAGCAAAAACAGGTTAAAACCGACTTTAATTTAATAGCCGACGGCGCTTTAATTTTAATGTTGGCGATTTTCATTAAAAGCGGTTTCTGTATTTTTATCGGCGTGACACTCACGGCATTAAGCATCAATTTTATTATCATGGACTGGCGAGTGCTGTACCGCCTGGAACAGCTAAAGAGCCGGCAACAGAAAATATAAAGCCGCATGGTTCACCCAGCGGCTTTTTTTTGTTGGACTTTGAGCGTGAAATGAGCTTGAGGTTATTTTATTCCAAAAAGATTTTTTAGTTCTGTAAAATGGTAGAAATAATTTTTTTAAAAGTTTTGAAATACCTACTGAGTTT
>JAVHRF010000110.1:0-2004 GCA_036171515.1 Minisyncoccota bacterium
TTTGTAACAGGCGGTTCGCAGGAGATGGGGCTGCGCGGCGGAACTTTAAACGTTCCGGCGATAGTCGGCTTCGGCAAAGCCGCCGAACTGATTATTAACAAAAGAGAAAGCGAAGGAAGGCGCCTAAAAAAACTTAGCGGCGAACTTTTTAAAAAAATAAAAAGCGCTTACCCCAAAGCGAAGCTTAACGGCTCGGCCGAAAATCGCCTGCCCAATAATCTAAATATTTACTTTCCTGATTGGTGCGCTTCCGACCTCTTAATAAAGTTAGACCTCTACGGCCTTTCGGTTTCCGCCGGCGCCGCCTGTACCGCCCGCGCCGCCAAGCCGTCGCACGTCATTAAAGCGCTGGGTTATTCAGACGAAAGGGCGAGCGGCAGCCTGCGCCTTACCCTCGGCCGCCCGACGACAGAAAAAGAAATCTCCGAAGCCGCCAGGATTTTCAAGGAAGTATTGAAAAATTAGCGGTTATCTGTTATAATCTCAGCAGTCCGATGGGGATGATCGGCTTTGATAAAGGAATAGGCATTAATCGGCAAGCCGAACGCTTCCGCCGTCAAAGGAAGCAAAAACTAAATTGCCAACTCTAAAATTGGCGCTCCCGCTTTAGCTTTCGCTTAAAATTGGCCAGCGAAGAAGAAATAAAAATTTATTTTTATTTCGACTGAGCGAGCCAACTTTACGAAGTAAGCGTCGAGTCCCTTGGCTTCGCGCCAAGGCATCGGCCGGCTGCCGCCTTAGCGGCCGCAACCGGTGTTATATTTTGAGGATCGGAAACAGGATTTGTCCGCTTAGCCTGTTTTCTAAATAAAAAGCGGATTCTTTAGCTTTTAGCTAATACGCTTGTAGATGATTTTTGCCAAACCCTTTAGACGCGGGTTCAATCCCCGCCATCTCCACCAAAAAAATTTATAAATGCACTCACAAAGTAATCAGCCCATTTTCCGTTGACTATTCCATCTTGATGATATAACCTATCATTAGTTAATTTTAATAAAATAAGGAGGCAGAATAATGGAAATACTCGAAAGGCCTATTGCCATTACGCTGACATTGACTTTTTAAATCAATAAATTATAATAGAAGCAGCTTATTAAAACCAAAAAATGGAGGTAATAGTATGGGTATGGAGTTTAAATTTTTCAAAAACCACGAAATTGAAAAAGAGGACCTAAACGTTTTAATCGACCTGACAAAAAACAGGGAGATTCAGTGGGTAGAAGGACCTGAATATTACACGTTCCATGCGCGCCCAAAAAACGCCTCAGTATTCATTGATGAGGCTTTCGGACCGATAGTTGCTTTGCACGTACCGAAAGAGATTATCATTGCCTGCGAGCCGGACCACGAGTGGCGCACCTTCAAGGTCATAGACGAAAAAGGATGGAGTTACTCCATCGAAAAGCTTTCAAACAGCGAACTCAAGCCGCTCATAGACAAACTCCACGAAGCCGTTCTTCGTCAGACAGCTCCTTAAGCCGACTGCCGCTAAAAAACAAAGCCCCGGATAACACCGGGGTTTTTATTTTGTTGTTTTAGTTTAAATTGACATAAGAATATAAAATTTATTATAACTAAATCAGCAGATTGATTATTGAATAATCAGAAAGGAGAATTAAATGGCCTATTTCGCGCCGGTATTTATCGGTATTTTTGCCGCCATAGGATTAATAATAATTTATCGGTCATTAGCCGAACAGCCAATCGGTTTCCGATATTCGGAAGGAAAGCCGCAAACCGCTGTCGTTTTTTACGAGAATCAAAAAACACGAGTAAAGGCAATTTTCGTGGCGACATCTCACATCGGCGAGCGCGAATACTATAAATCACTAAAAAATATTATTGATTCGCATTCCGCGCTGGGCTACCGGGTTTTTTACGAGCGGTCAATCGACCTAACGTCTGAGCAAAAACGCGCCCTGACTAAAGAGGAGCTAGATTTAGTAGATTGGTACTATAATTATTCCAAACACCTAAAAGAAGATGCCGATATGAAGCATCTCC
>JAVHRF010000111.1:0-1992 GCA_036171515.1 Minisyncoccota bacterium
TTTTCGTTTCCTTAGGATTTATCGCCATAGTTATTTTTTTCCCATTAAAATAGCTTTGCTTGTCTCGCTTGTTTACGGCTTCTCGGCTTTGATAATTTTCAGCTACATCATCGCGAAAATAAAAAACCATAATCCTTTTCATTCGATAGCCGAGCATGTCCTTATCGCCGCCACGGTCATTATCGTGAGCAAATTTTTAGGCGACATAATTATAAGTAAATTCCATTATATTTAAGCGGGCTTTCCTTGATAGCCTTAAAATCGCCAACGAACAACCTATTTGATAGAATTCATTTATGGGTAATTTTGTTTTATTCGCGACGCCCTGGTGGGTTAATATTTTTATTCTCACTCCCTTTGTCGCGTATATCGCCCTCAGGAAAAGCCGCGCTTCTCTCGCTCCAGGAAAAATTTTTGTTATTTTAATTTTGGGCGCCGCTTTCGGCTTAGTTGAAGCGGCAACGATTGTTTATTTAAGAACGGCATTGGGGATGCCGGGCGAAGCGACTATTCCGCTGCTGCAGGCGCTGGGCAGCTGGCAAAAGACGCTTTTAGCCGTGGAAATTTTACGAGAGTCCGCCACGATAGTTATACTTGCCTCCGTCGCGGCGCTGGCGGCAAAAGCGGCGGGCGACAGATGGGCCGCTTTTCTGCTGGCTTTCGCTTCGTGGGATATTTTTTATTATTTGGCGCTGCGGCTGATAATTAATTGGCCCGTTTCTTTTATTTCGACAGACGTGCTGTTTCTAATACCCGTGCCCTGGCAGTCACAAGTGTGGTTCCCTTTGCTTATCAGCGGATTGCTGATTGCCGCGGTTTTCGCCGCAAGATTCCATAAACATCGATAAAATATGAAATTAAATCCTTTAACGCCCGAAGAAGAAAAGGTTATCGCCGAAAAAGAAACCGAGGCGCCGTTCAGCGGTAAATATGAAAATTTTTCGGAAGAAGGCGTTTACGCATGCAAAAGATGCGGGGCGCCGCTTTACCGCTCTGAAGACAAATTCGACGCCAAGTGCGGCTGGCCAAGCTTTGACGATGAAATATTGGGAACGGTAAAAAGAACTCCCGACCCCGACGGCATCCGCGCCGAAATTACCTGCGCCCGCTGCGGCGCGCATCTCGGCCATGTATTTATAGGCGAAGGATATACGCCTAAAAATACCCGCCATTGTGTGAACTCTATTTCAATGAAATTTACGCCCAAAGACCAAATAAAAAATAAAATGGAGATTGCCTACTTCGCCGGCGGCTGCTTTTGGTGCGTTGAGGCGATATTTAAAAACCTGAAAGGAATTATTTCGGCGACGCCCGGGTATTCCGGCGGCAACGTCAAGAACCCAACTTACGAACAGGTGTCCGGAGGAAAAACCGGCCACGCCGAAACCATTAAGATAGAATACGACCCGGCACTTATTTCCTACGAAGCCCTGTTAAAAATATTTTTTGGAACTCATGACCCGACATCCACCAACCGCCAAGGGGAGGATGTTGGACCGCAATACCGCTCGATAATCTTCTATGTCGATGAAGGCCAAAAGGAAATTGCCGAGAAATACATCGAAGAGTTGAAAGAGGGGAAAATTTATTCGAAACCCATAGTCACGGAAATCCGGCCGTTTAAAGATTTTTACGAAGCCGAGGACTACCATAAAAATTATTACGGAAAGCACGAAGATGCCCCTTACTGTCGATTGATTATTTCGCCGAAATTGGAAAAATTTAAGGAAGAATATCAAAAATTCCTGAGATAAACGGCGTCCAGCCGGATAAGTGAATCTCTATGGGCTCCCGCCCGCAATTTTATGCGAGCAATAAAAAAGGCGGGGTTAACCCGCCTCGCGCTACAGTAAAGGAATTATTTTCTTCACGAAAAACTCTTTCGCTTTTTCTTCTAGTTCGGCCAAACTGACGCCCTCACTGTTATTAATTGCCCAATCGGCTCTGCCGCCGATATCTTCAATATAAATTTCAGTTTTAACGTTATCCTGC
>JAVHRF010000112.1:0-9005 GCA_036171515.1 Minisyncoccota bacterium
GAGAATTTTGACTTTGTAGCCATATACAGGGAAACCTGGACTACCCAGCTTGGTAAGACCTGGCTGGAAAAAATTTCGTCCCCGGGAAGATGAACAATCAGGTATTGGCTATAATCATAGTTATACGACCGCGTGCCTTTCCAATCCCCGTTCATAAGGTTGACAATCCCGTCATAAGAAAAACTACTGGTCCACTGATTAGGCATATCGACCAGCCAGGCGGGATGGTTTTCCAGAGGGTCGTTGGGCAAAATCGTGAAGTAATTTTCGCTATAAAAATTTTTATCCAGCAGAAAACTTGCGAGCGGCTTCATCGCGTAAGATTTTTCCGCCAAGAACACCGAAACAAAAACTATCATTGCCAAAACCAAAACTTTTGTTACTTTCATAAACATTCTCCTTTCTTTTTAATTTTTCAAATACTTTTTACCTTTTTAAAGCCTACAACAAAACCAATAATTTGTCCAGTGCTACGTTGCCGCAGAAACGTATCGAACTTTACCCTGTTAAATGCTCTTCGCGAGCAATCCAGCTCTTTTATGAAAAGGGCTGGATTATTTAGCAGGGTTGACAAAAATAATAGAACTGCTATACTTTGATTATCTTTAGTTTGATGCTAAAGCCCGAGGTCGGGGTTACGACCATGATGATCGGCACCATGTCGGTTTACTAATGGCTAGGCAATCACCGTTGGCTGAGCCGACACAAAAAAATGTAAGATTGTCCTCCGCGAGCCATAATTTGGTTCTGGGAGAGTGCGTTAAGCTCTCCCCTCGCACTTTTACAATATACTCGCGTTTGCCGAAGCGGATAGCGACCGCTTATCAAAACGCAAAAATCATAACTTCAACCAATAATAGAAGAGAGCCGCATCGCTACGGCATTGTCTCCGACTAAATTAGCTCGAAGTTATGAAATTACCCGCCTTAAAAAGCGGGTATTTTTATTCCCCACTTTTTAAAAAAATCGCAGTTTTGCCATAAAACTGATAATTGGCGTTTTATCACCATATAAATCAAGGTCCGTAAAAAAGCGGAGGGATTGACTCTTCTACCCTTAATTTTGTATTATTAAAAAGTTAATTCGGCCCCGCTCAAAAAATTTTGAGTTTGTCGAACGGGCCAATTGGCAATTCATTTTCTAAAAATTGGAACTAAAAATGAATAGTCTTAAAAAATCATTAAAACAAAAACATGTTCAACCAATATTTTTATTTGGCCGTAGTTTTAGTCGCAGGAATAGTCGCCGGTTATTTAGCCAGAAAGTACTCGCTTCTTAAAGGAGCAAAATCGCTCGAGGAAGAAAACAAGAAAAAGGCGGAGGAGGCGGAAAAAAAGTCGAAAGAAATAATCTTGGAAGCCAAAGAAAAAGCGGCCTCGATTTTGGCTGACGCCAAGTCGGAGCTTAAAGAGCAGGAGACCAGCCTTAAATCAATGGAAGGCCGCTTGCTTAAGAAAGAAGAAAATCTGGAACAAAAATCCGAACAGTTCGAAAAAGAAAAGGAAAAAATCGAAAAACTTAACCAGGAAATCAAAATCCGCCAGGAAGAAACCGAAAAAATAAAATCGGAAGCCGAGCATCAGCTCGAAAAAGTCAGCCAGTTGTCGGCCGAAGAAGCCAAGAGCCAGCTTTTGAAAAAAATCGAAGACGAAAGCCGGGACGAGCTGGCCCAGAAACTGAAGAAAATCGACCGCGAACAGTCCGAAGAAATCGAAAAAAAATCGCTTGGAATAATCACGACCGCCATCGAGCGTTACAGCCGCGCCAACGTCGCCGAGCTGACCACCACTTCTTTCCCGCTTAACGACGAGGAATTCAAAGGAAAAATTATCGGCCGGGAAGGAAGGAATATCCGGGCCATCGAAAAAGAAACGGGGGTGGAACTTTTAATGGACGAATCTCCTGACTCGGTTATTATTTCATCGTTTGACCCGTTAAGAAGGGAAATCGCCAAACTAGCCCTCGAAAAGCTCGTCAAAGACGGCAGAATCCAGCCCGCCAAAATAGAAGAAAAAGTGGAAGAGGCAAAACAGGAAATAAACAAAAGAATCAAGGAAATCGGAGAAAACGCCGCCCAGGAACTGGGAATTTACGATATGCCGAAAGAATTAATCCAGCTTCTGGGAAAACTTCATTTCAGAACCAGCTACGGGCAGAACGTTTTGACCCATTCGATAGAAGTCGCTTACATTTCCGAAATGATAGCCGCGGAGCTCGGCCTTAACACCGACGTCGCCAAAAAAGCAGGTTTACTTCACGATATCGGCAAAGCTTTGAGCCACGAAATCGAAGGCAGCCATATCGAGCTGGGCATAAAACTCCTCAAAAAATACGCCATCAACCAAGATATTATTATCGCCATGCAATCGCATCACGGCGACTATCCGTTCGCTTCGCCTTTGGCTTACGTCATCACCGCCGCCGATGCCATTTCGGCCGCCCGTCCCGGCGCGAGGCGCGACACGCTGGAAAATTATATCAAGCGCCTGGGAGACCTGGAAAAAATCGCCCAAGGGTTTGAGGGCGTCAAAAACGCTTACGCCGTTTCTGCCGGCCGGGAATTAAGGGTTTTCGTTGTCCCCGAAAAAATCGATGACTTCGGCGCCCTAAGGATGGCGCAGGAAATCGCCGGCCGGATCCAGTCGGAACTTAATTACCCGGGCGAAATAAAAGTTAACGTCATCAGGGAAACGAAAGCCGTAGAATACGCGAGATAAAGAATAGGAGATAGTATCTAGAATTTAGGATTTAGGAATTAAGATCGAATCAAATTCCACGGCCGCGAGGCCGTGGTTTTGGTTTGGATTTCAAAAATAAAAGGCCCGGGCAAAGCCGGGCCAAAAAACTATTCTTCGATCTTATCAACGAAATCGTTTGGATACTCATATCCGAAAGCGCTTATCAGCGGGCCTTCAATCACTATACGGTTGCATATTCCATCAACAGCATTTGCGAATTTGATCTCATCTATCTTCATGACTCTGTATTGCGGATTGCCCTCAAGATATATATCGCCTTTTTTCAGCGTCTGGAACAACACTTTCGTTGTTCTCTTTTTCTCTTGGGGAGCGGGACTAGTCTTTATTTTGAGCCGCTCATCGGTTTTCTGCCTCATTTCATTCAGTAATCTATACAAGACTTCTGCCTGAGATTCTTTTCTAAAAGGATCCTGCCTTTTCAAAAACTTCTCCAGTTCCTCAACCGTGATTGCCCCATTTTGAAGCTTATGGAACAAATCTGCCGTCATGCCAAGCAGTTTGCCCGGCACGCCTCCGACTATTTCTTTCTTAGCCATAGTCAGCTCCTTTCCGCCGATTGGCGGATTTAATTTCCAGAACCGTCTGGAACGTCTTGCCCACCATCGGGCGTTTCGCCGTTTTTCGATTTCAAAGAACATTTAAATAATAGAAAATAAGCCACTTGATGTCAATGGTATTAGTAGTTAGGAGATAGCATTTAGAAATTAGAAAACATTGATTAGAAAGCTAAGTTTAGTAGATAGATAACCACGATTTCACAGCCGCAAGCACCTAAATCCTATATTCTAACTACTAACTTCTAATAGGAGTTTGGTTTTGATATCTGATTTGCTATAATAAATCAATAAAGGTCGGCAAATTATTTTTTTTATAATCAAACACAATGACAAAAGAGGGATTGGCGGAAGCTTTGATGCAAGCCGCTAAAATCGAACACAAGTCCACCGCCCGGGAAATTGTCGACTCCGTCGTCGATATCATCACCAAAACGCTGAGCCGCGGCGAAGAAGTCGCCATCACGGGTTTCGGAACTTTCCGCGTCGTTAAACGCGCCGCCAGAATGGGCGTTAACCCGAAAACCGGCGAGAAAATCCAAATCGCCGCTGCGACTAAGCCGAAATTCAAAGCGGGCAAAGCTTTAAAGGACGCCGTAAAATAAGCTTTTAAAAAGATATAAACTTTTTACATAAAAAATACTGCCGCAATTACGGCAGTATTTTTTGAATTTCCTTTTGAAGGTCGAAGAAATCCTGGTAGGCGGCGCTTATCGATTCCAGGGAATTTTTAATCGACTGAGTCAGGTCCGGCAAACTAAAATTTTGGCCGTAAAAATCGTCCCTTATCTGGGAATTCAAACCCTGGGCTGACTGGAGATTTTTTTGCGCATCGCTGAAGCTCGACTGAATTTCCGGGTTATCGCTTAAATTCCAGATTTTCAAATAGCGGCCGAAAGCATCTACTCTCCCCTGAACGACACCGATAAATTTTTGGTTGCGAAGCCAGAGTATAAAATCAACAATCTTTTCGCTCTGGGAATTATAAGTATTTTGCTTCCAGTTTAAAATTTCCGCGGCCAGTTGTTTAGTACCTAAAATTCCCATATCGCCAATCCGGCTTTTTTCCTGAGCGTAAAAATCATTAGCCTGACGCAGCTGGTCCAGATATTGGTTTTTAATCGACTGGGCTTTGGAGTCGGAGGCGCTCACCGTTTCCTGGTCCAGCTGGCTTTTTAAATCAGCAACATCTTTCAGCCCGCAATCCAAAACCGCTCCCAAAGCTTCCTGGCGGATTTTAAGTTCGGCAATCACACTGGATTGGTAATCAAGCGAGCCGGAAGCGTTGATATTATTAAGCTCGTCGAAGTAAGGCTGGAATTCGCAGCCGCCCGCGGCGGCCGCGACCGAAGAACTGGAAACGCCGGCCGCCAGAACAGCGCCGGAAGAAAAAAGGCTCCCGATGAAAACAAGAACCGAAGACAAGACGAGGATTTTATTTTTAAACATTAACTTAAATATTTTTTTGATATTACTGGCTTAAATTTTCCAGAGCTGATTCTATATTCAAAGAAATTGAGGCGGCGGAAGCATCGACGCCGAGCCCCCCGGCTTTTAATTCGGGGCTAAACGGCAAACTCGAGCCTTCGGACGCCTTTTTGGACGAGGAAGCACTTAAGGAAGTAAGGGTGTAATTGAGGTTTGCCAGCTTTATTTGGGCGTTCACTTCCTGGGCTTCCGCTTTGATATTATTGAAATTCAGGCTGGCGGTTTGGTTTGGAGATAAAAATTTGAAAATAGAAATGCCGCCCAGAAGAATTATAAGCAAAATGCTTCCCAAAGCTATGGCCAGGCTCGATTCCATTCCCCGCAGAATAACGGTTAACGGGCCGTAAAAAGACCTCGAAGGCGAACTTAAAATAAGCAGCTTCGATTCCTGGCTGAATTTAGAATCCGGTTCTATTTTTTTGAGTTGTTTTAATGATTCAAAGCTATCCATTTCGTTTAATTATATTTATTGGTTCAATAAAATTTTTAATTGCTCGACTGCCCGGTGCTGGATGAGTTTGACCGCTCCCTCACTCTTCTTCAGCGCCGCTGCCGTCTCTTTAAGGGATAAATCATCGACGAAACGCATTATCAGGACGTCCTGATAATCGAATTTCAAATGGCGAATTGTTTTCATTACCTTCTCAAGCTCCATTTTCTCGCTTAAATTTTCTTCCTCCCGGCTGTTCTCAGAAAGAGATTCCGGGTCTATCTTCTCCAAAGACTGGAGAGGCTTCCGGCCGCGGTAATGGTCTATGACTTGGTTGCGCGCGATAGAATAAAGCCAGCTCGAAAAAGGAAATCCTTTGAAACGGTATCCGGAAATATTTTGCCAAGCGTTCAAAAAAACCTGGTGGGTCAAATCTTCCGCGTCTTCTTTCCTGCCGACCTTGATGAAAATGAAACGGTAAATCTGCGGCTGGTAATGGTCGTAAAGAAGGCCAAAAGATTCGCTTTCCAGACGCATCGCCTTTTTTATTAATTTTTCTTCGTTATCTAGCATATAAAACGATATTAGGCAGAAGAAGTTACCTTTTCCTTCTAAAACCTATATTATATTGTGCGGTCGCGCCGCCAAAAGTCAATCTCCTTGAGAATGCCGGCTGAATCTTGGCTATGTCCCCGACCGCTTAATTATATCAATAATTTGCTTTTGTTTTTTTTCAAGCAATTTTTTGGCCGAAGCTTCGACATTAAGCCGCAGATAAGGTTCGGTATTCGACGGCCTGATGTTAAACCGCCACTCGCCTTCCGGCGAATCGAAATCCGCGCTCAAGCCATCGAGGCGGTAAATTTTCCCGGCGGACTTTTTATAAAAATTTTCAACGGCCGCTAAAACAAATTTTTGGTTTCTTATCTTTAAATTAATTTCTCCGGAATGATAATACTTGGGCAGACTGCCCAAAAATCCGGAAAGCGGCTGTTCAGACTTCTTAAGCGCGGAAACCCGGTTAATCATTTCAATCGCTCCCCTGATTCCCGAATCGTAGTAAGCCAAAGTTTTTCCGAACCGCCAGGAAAAATAATAATGGCCGGATATTTCCGAGCCGAAATTTATTTTTTTCCGCCTCATCAGGTTTTTAAAAAAGAAATGCCCGACTTTTGATTCGAAAAATTTTATTTTTGATTTTCTTATAAGGTATCCTATCCGGACATCAATCGCTATCGGCTCCGAAAATTTTTCAGCCAGAAGATAAACGGCTTCATCGGGATAAACCGGCCGGCCTTTGTCATCGATAAAAAAAGCCCGGTCGGCATCGGCATCGAAAATGACCCCCAAATCAGCCCTTTCCCTGACAACGGCTTTTTTGATATCGTCCATCGCCCCCGGGATTAAGGGATTCGGGCCGTGAGCCGGAAACCGGCCGTCGATTTTGCCATTAATCAAGCGGATTTTAAGGCCTGCCCGTGCGGGCAGGCTCTGCCTGCCATTGGCTGGCCTTAACTTGATTTCCTTTAAAATAAGGCCTGCCGGGCCGTTAGAGCAATCGAAAACCACCTTAAGAGGCGCTCTTACCTTCAAAAATCCGCTTAAGTATTCGGCGTAAACGCTTATAAAATTATTTTTCATTATTTGCTGAATTTTATGGCCCTGTTTTTCTTCAGGATTTTTAAAACCTGAAACCCGTTTAAGGGCTCGGCATTTTTCTTGGACATTTTCAGGCCGTTGTATTTCAAGGGATTATGCGAAGCGGTGATGATTATGCCGCCGTCGGCCTTCAAATAATTAATAAGAAAATAAATCATCGGCGTGGTCATAATGCCTCCTTCGACAACTTCAATTTTAGGAAGTCTTTTAAAAGCTTTAATCGCCGCGGAATAAAGCGCGGGCGAACTTAAACGGGCATCATAACCAACGACAACTTTAAGCCGCCTTTTAGCGGACGCGCCTTTTTTGTAGATTCCAGCCAAACAGCCGGCCACCAGCGAAACCACATCGGAATTTATTTCTTCCGGATAAACGCCGCGGATGTCGTAAGCCCGGAAAATTTTCTCGTTTAATGCCATTACTTTAATTTTAGATTTACCCTCCCATCTTTTCAAATAGAAAAGATGGGAGGGTTTACCGCTCCTATCTTTTCGAATCAATTTTTAATATTTAAAAATAAAAAAGTGAGGTTTTATCCCCGCTTATAAGTTTAACTTATAGAACAAACTATAGCTGCTTCATAAGTTCAATCGGTCAAACTCGATGCTGTCTTCCCACGCTTGTACCCTCTGCTGATAATCCTTATGCCGTAATGGTTCAATAAATTGGAATACCCTTTAAGATACTCAAAGCTATTAATTAGAAAACGTTAAATTAGCCATTGAAGCGATTTTATAATAAAATTATTAAAAATGAAGCCAAAATCGAACAAAAGAGAAATCCGAGAGACTCCTTTTTCCGCCATCCGGGGAGACACGAAAAAAAGCATTTTGGCGGTGCTCCTTGCCGGCTCGGCGATAGTTTTAATTCTGGCCGGAATTTCCAAAGCCGGTCCAGCCGGCGATTTAATCTACCAATTTTTGACTTACCTTTTGGGCATCGGCTATTTCGCCGTGCCGGTGGTTTTCATTCTAATCGCCGCCATCTTCCTGGTTTCCGACCATCAGAGGTTTATCAGTTTAACTTTTTTCGGGGGCATTATTCTGATTTTATCGGTTTTAGGGCTTATCGATTTAATCAGCCCTAACGAAGGAGGGTTGCTGGGAAAAATCTTCGGAGCTTTGAGATATCCTTTCGGCGAAATCGCCGGCATTATCATCGATATCGTTTTCATCGTCGCTTCTTTCCTCCTTACGATGAATATTCCCATTAAAATAAACCTGAAAAAGAGAAAAGTAGAAAAAGATAAGATTTCAATTATAGAACCCGAAGAGGCGGAAGAAACAAGCGAGGAGCCGGAAGAAGAACCGGAGAAGGAAGAAAAAAAGGAAAATATCAGCGAGGAAACAGGCAATAACTACGACGCCGGAACTCCGGAAGAAATCGCCTACTTCAAAAAAAGCGCCAAGCGCCATCCTACCGCCCCCAACCAAGAATATATTTTCCCGCCCTTAAGCCTGTTAAAATCTTCAAGCGAGAAGCCGACAACCGGCGACTTGAGGGCGAACGCCAACATCATCAAGCGGACGCTCGAAAATTTCGGAATAGGCGTGGAAATGAGCGAAATTAACGTCGGGCCGAAAGTAACCCGCTACACCCTTAAGCCGGCCGAAGGAATCAAGCTCAGCCGCATAACCGCCTTAGGCCAGGATTTGGCGCTGGCTCTGGCGGCCCACCCTATTAGAATCGAAGCTCCGATACCGGGGAAATCACTGGTAGGAATAGAAGTTCCCAACAAAGCCGCCGCCCTGGTCCGACTCGGCAGCCTTTTAAACTACGACGAATTCAAGAAATCGGGGCTCCTGACTTTTCCTTTGGGGCGGGATGTAAGCGGCGAATCAATTTTCGTCAATATCGAAAAAATGCCGCACTTGCTGATTGCCGGCGCCACCGGCTCGGGAAAAAGCGTGGCCATCCATTCGCTTATAATTTCTCTCCTTTATAAAAATTCTCCCGAAACTTTAAAGCTTATTTTGATAGACCCGAAAAGAGTCGAGCTTTACGCTTACGAAGGAATCCCCCACTTAATCAGCCCGGTCATCACCGACAACAAAAAAAGCTTGGCTGTTTTCCGCTGGACGATCGCCGAAATGGACAAACGCTACGATATTCTAC
>JAVHRF010000113.1:0-8899 GCA_036171515.1 Minisyncoccota bacterium
AGTATTCATCGCCGAAATGCTTTCCGCCTGGTGCGTCAGTACCATCTGTACGCGGACAAAATCTTCGCCGACTTCCAAAATCTTATCGAGACATCCGGGAAACCTCAAAATAATACCGTCATTAACTGGACCACCGGCCTGGTCAGTCGCCTTTCCCCGGCAAGTAATTGACAGCCTCTCTTTAATCGCCAGATCGTCAACTGATTCTTTTTTATGTTTAACCCATTTGACCAGGCTGACGACGTCGTCTTTAGAGGCCGGCAAAACTATTGCCCACGGCTTCATTTCGAAAACGCTGCCGTCGGTCGAATAATGCTCGAGCGATTTGTCGTCGCTTAAAACCTGGCCCTTAATGACGCTCTTCAGTTCTTCGATTAAATTTTCCATTATAATTTAATTATAAAACTTTTGTTGACCCCTGTTAAATAATCCGCTGGAAGCGGATAGATTTTTGAATAAAATCATTTAACGGGGTTGACAAAAACGAAAAGGAAGATTATGCTGAAGCCAGTAAATGAAAAAGTTAAAAAGGAGAAAAAATGATTGAAAAACATTACGGAGCTACCTTAGGCTACAGCTTCTCGACGCGTTATTTTTATAAAAGGGAAAGAGCGGCTATAGCAAAAATAGCGGTTGAGAAAATAGGTGAAAATGATATCCGGCCGACAATGACTTATTGTAGCATTGACGATAGAAATGGCTTAGCGCGCGAATCAGAAAATCTTGAAGAGCTGCTAGAAGATTTTTCTGGATGCGCCGTTAATACCCCGTTGTCTTTTCGCCCTCCTGAATCTTTGGGCAACATCTTCTTCGATGAAGAAAATAACGTTGTTGAAAAATATTTGCCTCTCGAAAAAGAAGAGCAGGATAAAGTGATTGAATTCTGGCGGCGAAAAGCGGCGAAGAATATAGTAAAATAACAACCAAGCCTCGGGGAAACTCGGGGCTTTTTTATTTGGGAAAATATTTAATCGCGCCTACTTTTCAGTTTTCAGCGTCGGAAAAGCGATTATTTCTTTAACCGAATCGGAACCGATCGCCAAAGCCACCAGCCGGTCGATGCCTATTCCCAGGCCCGCCGCCGGAGGCATTCCGTATTTCAGCGCCTCGACAAAGTCTTCGTCCAGCCGCGACGCCTCCTTGTTTCCGGCGCGGTATTTTTCTTCCTGCTCCTTCATCCTTTTTTCCTGTTCCAGCGGGTCGTTAAGCTCGGAAAAGGCGTTGACCACTTCCATCCCTTTTACTATCAGCTGAAACCGTTCTGTCCACTCCGGCTTATCGGGATAAGATTTCGCCAAAGGCGAAATGGCCTTCGGATATTCCACAACCCACGTCGGTTTAACGAGCTTTGGCCTGACTTCTTTTTTGAAAATATCGTCCGCTTCCTCAAGATTGATTTTATTGAAGTCGGCGCCGGTAAATTTTTTTATTCCTCCGGCAAAAGTTATCTTGTCCCACTTGCCCGGAAAATACGGCTTTAAAAGCTTCTCTGTAAACTTCATCAGCCCTTCGTAATTCTGGTAAGCCCAGTAAAGTTCCAGAATAGTGAACTCCGGATTATGTTCTCTGTCTATTCCTTCATTCCTGAAAACTTTGCCGATTTCAAAAACTTTTTCCAGGCCGCCGACAAGAAGCCGCTTTAAATAAAGCTCCGGCGCGATTCTCAGGTAAAAATCCTGGTTTAAAGCGTTGTGGTGGGTTTCGAAAGGCCGAGCCAAAGCGCCGCCGGGAAGAGGCTGAAGGACGGGAGTTTCCACTTCCAGAAAATCCGCCGCCCAAAGTTTTTCGCGGATTTCTCGGATAATTTGCGCGCGCTTTATTAATTTTTCTTTGACCGGCTCGTTGAATAATAAATCGAGATAGCGTTTTCTGAAGCGCTCTTCGACATCGGAGACGCCGTACCACTCCGAAGGCAAAGGCTCGAGACTCTTCGCCAAAATTTTCAAATCCGAAACATCCAGGCTGATTTCCCCCTTCTTGGTTTTAAAAAATATTCCTTTTGCCGAAATAAAATCTCCGCGGCCGACTATTTTTTTAAAAAATGAAAAGTTTTTAAGGGAATCTTTTTTAAGAACCAGTTGGATTTTTCCGCTTTCGTCTTTGATGTCGGCAAAAATAAGATTGCCCTGGTCGCGAAAACTCATTATCCTGCCTGCCAGCCAAAACTTCTTTTTGGTTTTGGCTAATTTAACGAAATCCCGCCTAGCTTCGGCGGCGGTCAAATTACGCTCCGCTTTGTCGGGATAAGGATTGATGCCGGCGGATTTTATTTCTTCAAGTTCTTTAAGGCGGTCGTTTTGCAAACTGCTGGCCATCTTACTCTATTTTCATAACCCGATACGCGATTTTTCCCTGAGGGGTTATTACTTCTTTGATATTACCGACCTGAGCGCCTATGAAAGCCTTGCCCAAAGGAGACTCGTTGGAAATCTTTCCTTCTTCAGGCTTGGTTTCGCTCGAGCCGACAATCGTGTACTTTACAATTTGACCTCCTTTTTTGACGGTTACCGTGGAACCGACCTGGACACTTTTAGTGCTGCCTCCTTTTTTGATAATAACCGCTTTTTTAATTACGTCTTCCAGCTCGGCTATGCTCATTTCTATTTTCATCTGCTCGTCTTTGGCCTCGGAATATTCGGCGTTCTCCGAAAGATCTCCGAATTCTTTGGCGCGCTTTATTTTTTCGGCGACTTCGATTCTTTTTTTGGTTTTTAAATCTTCGAGCTCAGCCTTAAGTTCTTCCAGGCGATTTTTTGTTAAATAATATTTATCCATTTTTTATTATTGTGATTTATTGGGATATCTTCCCGTCCAAAGCCACCATCGAATTTTAATGGTTTCGATTAAAACTTGCAAATAAGCCGAGCCTTTGACCCGCGAACGGGTATCGTTTACCCAGCGGACGGGTATTTCTTTTATCCTGTATCCGAAATAATGGGCCAGAGCCAGCGCCTCAACGTCAAATCCCCAGCCGGATATCCGCGACAGGCCAAAAATTTTCACGGCTGCCTCGCGAGAAAACGCCTTAAAGCCGCACTGCGTGTCCCAAATGCCCGGCAAAATCATAATCTGGATAAAAATATTTCCAAGCTTGCCCAATATCCGGCGGGAGAAAGGCTGGGGCGGTTCAAGATGGCTGCCTTTGACGGCCCTGGAACCGATAACAACATCGTATCCCTTTTCGAAAAAGGGAATCATTTTTTCGAAATGGTCTATCGAAGTGGAATTGTCGGCATCAGTAAAAATCCTGATTTTTCCGTTTGCCGCCAGCATCCCCTGCCTGACGACGCCTCCCTTGCCTTTATTTTCCTTATTGTCGATAAGTTTGAGATTTTTTATTTGCCCTTCCATCTTCTTGACGATTTCCGCCGTATTGTCTTTGGAACCGTCATTGACGGCTAAAATTTCGTAATTATAACCCGCGCCCTTCAGTTTTTCGTTGATATCTATTAAGGTCGGCGGCAATCTTTCGCTCTCGTTATAGGCCGGAATAATTATCGATAAATATATTTCTTCCACGTTTATTTTAAATTATTGAATAATTTTAATCTGCGCAGAACAACATCTTTTACTCCGGATACGGCTCCCGGCAAAATTTTATAAGGAGTGGTTTCCCTGGGAAAATCCTTTAATGTTTTTTCCAATCCCTGCCGCCAAGCCAGACGGATTTCGGTATTGATATGGATAATCGCCACGCCGGCGATGATAGCGGCCGTAAAATCGCTGTCACCGGTTCCAGAACCGCCGTGAAGAACTATTCCCGGCTCGCCGATAGCTTTTTTAATATCGGCTATCCTTTTAATATCGAGAGATTTCGGAAAATTAGCAAGTATTCCGTGAATATTTCCGACGGCTGGCGCGAGCAAATCGACATTAGTTTCCTTAACAAATTGAGCCGCTTCTTCGGCCGTGGTTAAGTCTTCGGGCTTGATATCGGCTCCCTCAGGCAAAGCGGTTAGTATTTCGGACGAACCGCCGATATAACCCAACTCCCCCTCGACTACAATATCAGGATTTTTTGATTTGGCGTATTCGACCGATTGTTTGGTTTCTTTTATATTTTCATCTAAAGGCAGCTTCCCGCCGTCGAATAAAACAGCGTCGTAGCCGGCATCGACCGCTTCTTTAACCTTATCGAAAGAATGAGTGTGATCGGCGTTTAGAAAAATCGGGTAGTCGTATTCCTCGCGCAAGCTTTTTACGAGCGCGGCCGCCTGGCTCGGCCCGATGAAACTCCTTTCTCCTTCGGAAGTTCCTATTAAAATCGGAAGTTTGTCCCCGAAAATCGCCGCAGTTTGAGGAGATAGTTCTTTAGCCGCCTCAAAAATCGCTTTAAGCGCCGCCAAATCGGAAATATTAAAATGGCCAAGAGCGACCCGGCCGGCTTCCGCTTCCCTTATGCATTCTTTTAAAGATTTCATTTTATTAAACCGTGAAATAACTTTTTAAAATATTATCCGCGACTATTTTTCTGACTTGCTCTTCCCCGAAATAGCGGAAAAATATTTCGTTCCAAAGCGATTCCTGCTGATGGTATAAGTATTTGACCATTACCTTCTCCATCGCCAAAGACATAGTGGTGTCGACTATATTAAAGCTAACTAAAACTTCGATACCGCTCTCGTCCTTAAAGAAATCTCCGACCCAGCTGAGGTCGCTCCAAAAATCCAAGCTGTTTTGGAACTTCGGCAGCCATTTTTCCAAACTGACAATTTCTTTCTCGGTGGCCAGCCAATGGAAAGCTTCCGGATTGACGTGGGGCGAAAACAGGCGCTGGTCGTTGGCGTCAAGCTTGCCTAAATACCTTTGGACGATCAGGAAATAATTATCGCTCCCTCCCGAAATTTTCTCGAAATCCTTGAAGCTCAAAACATCGCCGCGCAAAAGGAAAATCATATTTTCGGTAAAATGTTCCTTTTTGGAGAAATTTTCAAACAAATCGGAATAATATTTTATCTCGTTCAAGTAATGGAGAAGCAACAGTATCGTCCTGAAGGTTTCGCCGGAAATTCCCAAAAATACGGGTATCACGAAAATCACGCCCAGCTCTTTTAGATGGCTGATGTTGTGGTATTTTTTGGCGACGAACTTCTCGGCGGCCTTCGCCCATTTGTCGTTTAAAGCCTGGATTTTTATTTCCCTGTATTCAAAATCGTCGGGCGTCAGCTTTTCGTATTGCTTGAAAAAGATATTATTCAGCCAATTGGGGTCTTCTAAAAACCTTAAGGCGCTATAAACCTCAAGAAGGTCTTCTTTGGCGAGCATTTCTTTGGCCGACGAATATCCCAAGGCGTTCATCACCATGCGGGGCGGCTCGTTAAGCAAAAGCTCCCTGGCCTTATCCAGTTTCAGGAAAAATCCTTTAACCGGCTTTCTGTTTTTGCTTAGGAAGTCGCAAATTCGCTGGCCGAATTCCTGGCAGCATAATTTGGAAAGATCCAAAGATTGGTACATCCGGCTGTCGTCAGCCTCGACTTTACTGATTAAAGCGTCGTAAATTTCTTTGGAATCCGCCATTCTGCCTAAATTAAGCCTGTCCAACCGGCTCCTCAGAAGAACTTCGTTTTCTTCCGCTATTTTTTTAAAAACATTTTTTTTGCCGGTTAACTTCAAGAGTTTCGATTCCAAATCCGAAACAACCTCGTGGTCGACTCTTAAAATTCTGGCTATTTGTTCTTCTGGCGTTATGTTCATTATTTAATTATATTTTTTTAGAGGCGTGGACGCAATCCTCCGCAAATCAATCAAGATTCTCCGAGCGTATCGGCAAATGGCGCCAACGCGGCTCCTTGAATTGCTTTAAAGTCAGGATGCCGGGCTGCGCCCCGATTTTCTCGACAACGCTTGTGGCGTTAGCCGAACCCAGGCGGATAGCTTCTTCAATGACCGATTTTTCCAATCCTTTTTTTAAACTTTCACGGTTCAAGCCGTTCCTTAACAAAGAGGCGGCAAAACCGGAGCCGAAAGCGTCGCCGGCCCCCGTCCTGTCGGCTATTTCCTTTTCCGGATAGACGCCAGCTTTGTAAACGCGCCGGCCGTCGGAAGCCAAAACCCCTTTCGGACCGAGAGTAATCGCCACAACTCCCCCTCCTGCCATCAACGAAACGATTTTCTTCAAGACCGCCTTCTCGTTTTTAAAAGGAATCCCCGTCAAAAGCGAGGCTTCTTCGTCGTTTAAAACGAAAAACGACAAATCCTTAAGCGAAGACAGAATTTCGTTTTTTTTGTTTTTAATATGGTAGCCGGTCGGATTAAAAGCGACCGCTATTTTATTTTTGTTTGCGAATTTCATCAAGTCTCCGAATATCCTGATTGACTTTCCGGCCAGCGAAACATACCACCATTTGCTTTTCATCTTATTAAAATCAATATCTTTCTTGCCGAAAAAATCGGAAGCGCCGTGATAGCCCAAAATCGTCCTTTCCCCTTTTTCCAGTATTAAAGTCGAATAAGCTGTCGGAATATTTTTATCATAAGCCAAAAGGCTCGGGTCGACTCTTTCTTTTTTTAAGGATGATTTAATAGCTTCCCCCGAAACATCGCGGCCGATTTTCCCGGAGCAAGCCGTTTTAAAGCCCTGCCTGGCAAACGTGACCGCGGCATTGACGGCGTTTCCGCCGGTGGTGAAGAAAATATCCTCAACCTCCAATTTTTCGCCCACGGGCAAAACATAAGCTTTTTGAGAAGGAGTTTCCGGCCAAGGAATTGTCTTAAAATTAACTCTGAAAAAAGAATCCCTTGTCGCCGAGCCTATAGAGATAAAATCTTTCATTTCCTTTTTATGACTTTTTTAATCGCGGCTTTAATGCTTTTCGGAGCCATTCCGTATTTTTCGATTAATTCTTCCGGAGCGCCCGATTCACCAAAAACATTTTGCATGCCTATAAACTCCATTGGAGTAGGGCAATTTTTCGCCAGAACTTCCGCTACTGCGCCGCCAAGGCCGCCGATTACCTGATGCTCTTCAACCGTCACGATGGCACCGGTCTTCTTGGCGACTTCTATTATCTTTTTATCATCAATCGGCTTGATAGTGTGGTTATTCAAAACTAAGGTTCCTATACCCTCCTTTTCGAGTTCGTAAGCAGCCAGAAGCGCGTTATAAAGAAGTGAACCACAAACTATTATGGCCGCTTCCGGTTTTTTTGATTGCCAGAAAATATCGGCTTTGCCCGGAACGAACGGCGTTTCTTCCGTCGTGACGACAGGCGTTTTTTCCCTGGCAAAGCGGAGATAAACCGGCCCCCAAATCTTAGCCGCCGCCTGAGTGGCTTTTTTGGCTTCAATCGAATCAGCGGGAACAAAAACTTTCATATTGGCCATAACCCGCATAGTGGCTATATCTTCAATTGCCTGGTGGGTCGCGCCGTCAGGCCCGACCGAAACTCCCGCGTGGGCGCCGGCTATTTTCACGTTGGAATTATTGTAAGAAATCGTCGTCCTAATTTGCTCCCAGTTTCTTCCCGGTGAAAATGTCGCGTAAGAAGAAATAAAGGGAATTTTTCCGGAAACTCCAAGGCCGGCAGCGATTGTCGCCAGATTTTGTTCGGCTACCCCTATTTCAAAAAATCTTTCGGGATATTTTTGGGCGAAAGCCAAAGACCGGGTTGATTCGGTCAGGTCGGCGCAAAGAACAACAACGTTTTCATCGGCATCTCCGGCCAAAATTAACCCTTCGCCGTAACCGTTGCGGGTGGGCTTTTGGCTGATTTCCGCCTTCTTCTCGAAAGAAGGAACCAACTCCGGATTTAATTTTAATTCTTCATTAAGCATAAATTAGTAGTTAGAATTTAGAAGTTAGAAGTTAGTTTTTAGTATTTGCGATAGCCTGTTAAGCATTTTCATAATTTCATTTAGCAATAAAACCGCCTTGCTATATTCAGATGCTGTTATATAGTTTAATCTTTTAGATAATTCTAACTGGGTTTCTAATTCCGCGCCAGAAGCAAATGAGATACTGATAAATTGCGAATATTCTTTTTTGTGATAACGCATGTAACCTTCCGCGATATTGGAAGGGATTGAAACCGCGGCGCGCCTCATTTGGCTCGACAGGCCATAAATTTCCGACTTGGGGAATTTATTTGTTAAATCATAAATCGACAAAACTAAATTCATAGACTTATTCCAAACTATTAATTCTTTATATGATTTTGTTTTAGATTCCATATTACTTATTCCTAAATTCTATCTCCTAACTGCTATACCCTATTCATGCTCGCTTTTTATTTTTCCGCCCAAAGTGCGAAGCTCCTTAAGGGCGGCGGCGGCCTGTTCTTTGTTCGGAGGAATGCCGTGCCAGGTAAAATCACGCTCCATAAAACTGACTCCCTTGCCCGGTATTGTGTGGGCGATAATCATCGTCGGCTTTTCAAAAATCGCCTGCGCTTCGCTGACAGCATCGACCACTTGCGTCATATCATGGCCGTCGACTTCGAGAACATGCCAATTAAAAGCCTCGTATTTAGCCTTAACGGACTCAAGAGGCATCACGTTTTCGGTGAATCCGTCTATCTGGATGTTATTCCTGTCCATTATGGCCGTAATATTATTGAGCTTGTTTTTTCCAGCAAACATAACCGCCTCCCAGACATTTCCTTCATCGTGCTCGCCGTCCGAAGTCAGGCAATAAATCCTGTATTTCTTTTTATTCAGCTTGGCCGCCAAAGCCATTCCTATAGCCTGCGATAAGCCGGAACCCAGCGGTCCGGAAGTCGTCTCGAGCCCAGGTAAACTTTCCCTGTGGGGATGTCCTTGAAGACGCGTTCCAATTTTTCTTAAAGTTTTGAGCTCTTCCAAAGGAAAATAACCCGCCCGCGCCAGAGTCGCGTACAAAACCGGGCAGATATGTCCGTTTGAAAGAACCAGGCGGTCGCGGTCGGGAAGATTTGGATTTTTC
>JAVHRF010000114.1:0-8882 GCA_036171515.1 Minisyncoccota bacterium
CCGGAAAAAGCGCTTTCCGAAATAGTTTTAACTTTGACCGTGTTGCTTAAATGAGTGTATTCCATAATTATATTTATATTACTTATAATTTATTTTGAAAAGAGTTCGACCAGAAGACTCAATTCCAAATGCAGATCAAACTTCGGAGGCAGAGGCTTTACCTTGCCCTCCAGCTTATCGGGGTCGAGAGCGAGCCACTGCGGCGGTTCGAATGTTTTTAATTTATTGCTCAAATCCTTGAAATTGCTTTTGCTTTTCGATTGGAGCCTGATTGAAATAACGTCGCCTTCTTTGACTTCGAAAGCCGGCGACCGGGTTCTTTTTCCGTTGACCAGGATATGCCCATGGCTTACCAATTGGCGGGATGCCCCCCTTGAAGGGGCGAAACCGAGCCGGTAAACCACGTTATCCAGACGTCCCTCGAGAAGCTGGGCTAGTCGGTCAATAGTCGAAACCGGTTCGCGTTTGGCTTCCTGGAAAAACCTCCATAAAGTTTTTTCTTTGACGCCGTAAATGTATTTCACTTTCTGCTTTTCTTTGAGCTGCCGCCCGTATTCGGAAGGAGCCCGATGCCGGCTCTGGCCGTGGACGCCCGGCGGATAAGGCTTCCTCACCATCGCGCATTTCGGAGAATTGCAACGATCGCCCTTCAAATGAAGGCGCTCGCCGACTCTTCTTTCTTTTTTTTCTTTTGGACCAATCATTTTTTTAAAAATTAAATTCTGCGGACTTTGGGCGGCCGGGGACCGTTATGGGGAACCGGCGTCTTGTCTTTAATGGAAATAATATTGAAACCCTGGTTGACCAGCGAACGCAAAGCGGAATCGCGGCCGCTGCCGACTCCCTTGACGATGACTTCTATGTCTTTAGGCCCGGTGTTTTTTATTTTTTCGGAAATAGCCGAGATAACTTTGGAAGAAGCGAAAGGGGTAGCTTTCTTGGGCCCCGAAAATCCCAATGACCCCGCCGTCGCCCAGGCAACGACGTTGCCTTTCGAATCGGTAACGGTAACCACTGTGTTGTTGAAAGAAGCGTTGATAAACACCTTCCCTTCCGAGATGGCCTTTTTGCCTTTCTTAACCGAAGGAGCCTTGGCGGCGCCCTCCGCTTTTTCATTTGAATCTTTGTCAGGCTTGGCCTGAGCTAATTTAACTTTACCCATAATAATAGTTTAATTATTTTATATCAACTTTTCTCCGGCCGCTACCCATCGTTTTTCTGGTGTTGCCGCGGACAGTCCGGGAATTGGTTTTTGTCCGCTGCCCTCTCACCGGAAGATGCCTTTGGTGCCGGGCGCCCCGATAGGTCTTTAATTCGATTTGCCGCAGGATATTTCTCCTGATAACCTGGCGCAGTTCGCCTTCTACCTGGAATTTTTTTTCGATGATATTTTTTATTTTATTGACTTCTTCGGGGGTCAATTCGGCGGCTTTCTTGCCTTTTTCTATCTTAGCTTCTTCTAATATCAGGGCCGCGCGGGGCCGGCCGACGCCGTAAATATAAGTAAGCGCGATTTCGGCGCGTTTCTTGTCGGGCACATTTATTCCTAAAATACGCATAATTTATTGGTTGGATTACCCCTGCCTTTGCTTGTGCTTGGGATTTTTGCAGACAACATAAAGAGAGCCGCGGCGTTTGACTATCTTGCAGGACTGGCAAATTTTTTTGATTGATGACCTTACTTTCATTTTTTTATTATTTATAACCTTCGGGTTATCCGTCCACGCCTGCCGTCGATTCCGACTTCGACCAAAACCCGATCGCCCGGCAAAATCCTGATGTAATTTATCCTCATCTTGCCGGATAAATGAGCCAGAATTTCCTGGTCAAAATCTTTTAATTTAACTTTAAAAGTGGCCGAAGGCAAAGCTTCCGTGATAATCCCTTCTTGGAGATTTTTCTTCTCCTTTGGATTTAAATCGTTCATCTCCAAAATATTAGAAATTGTAATACGAAAACTTATCCCCTGTCAACACTGCCGGATATTTTAGCGGCGATATCATTGGATTTCAATCTTAACCCGGTTTACGTCCTTAGGAACGCCGTGGACCCAAAAAGGCCAGAAAGAAATATTCGCCTTGTCGACGCCGGGCAAGCCAAGTATAAAACTTCTCAAATCGTCTTCGCTTTTGCCTGTTACCTGGCTCTTAAAATCATCCGCCGAAACCGCGCTCACCAAAGTCGCGCTGGCATTGACCTGAAAATCCAGTTGGTTGTTTTTGAAATCCGCTTTTATAAGTTTATAGTCCAGCGTTAAATTCCTGGCGGCCGCCGGATAACCGGCGACGCTTTGCCATAAAGAGCTGAAAATGTCTTTGATATCGTTTTCCTGAAATCCCAAGGCCTTGACCGTCCCCTGCGCGAAAACGCTGAACTGCCCTTGGCTGTTAGTGTCGGGAATGACGATTATTTTATCGACAGTGGTCGTGGACGCGCCGTTTATGATCTTGAAGCCCGTTGGAAGCTGGCTTAAAAATAAATTCGGGCTCAGAACCGAAGCCAAAGCCGAAGCGATGGATTGTTTGGCGGCGGCGATATCATTAGCGGTCGGAACCTGCTTCACCCCGACAAAACCGCCGACCATCGGCTGAGCGGAAGAGCCGTAAAATCCGTTATATCTTGCCGTACCGGCAAAACCCGGTATTGAAAAATGGCTGACCGGCCCGATGTTGTAGCTGTCGCCCGCCTTGTCGGCGGTAACGGGCGCGCTGATGCTTGAAGGCGTAATTTTTCCGCCAACCACTTGGGCGCCGGGAACCACGGTAGTGTTGTTTAGTCGGTAAATTTTTCCGTCCGGCGTGACAAACCTGGTCGTCGCCACCAGCTCCTGCGAAGCGGAACTGTAGGCGTTAAAAATCGTAATCACGCCCGTCGCTTTCTGGCTGACATTTGATTTTCCGGTGGCGTCATAAAATTGGGTGATGTTCTTGTTTTGAGAAAAAAGTTCTGCCGCCAAAAGGCTGGAAGAAGCGTTTAAGGAGGCATCCTGCTTAGCCTCGAAATTATTTGAAATGCTCCAAGGAGTTTGCTTGAGCGTTAAAACAACCGTTACCCGCGGAAGATAAGCGGCGGCGGCCCACCCGCCGACAGCCAGAACCAAAACAATTGCGGCGGCGATAATTATTTTTTTCGCCGGAAAATCCATTTTAGGAAAAGAAAAACTGGGCCGGCGCGACGGCTTTCGGATTTCCTCGGGATAAGCTCCTTCTTCGGAGACAATAACTTTAACTTTTCCTTCTCTGGCTTTCTTTTTTGGCGCAAAATCTTCTTCTTCGATAATGTCCGCCGTCGAATGTTGGGTGTTCAAAAGCGGGTGCAAAGATTCCAAGTGGCTGGAATGCGCCAGAGCCAGAACCTCTTCGTCAACCGATTCGATTAAAACATTTTTTTTCGAAGCCTCGGCTTCGTGCTTGATTAAATGGAAATTACTTACCGAACCCTTAAGCGCCGAATTTTTGGGAATAATCAAAACAATATCGGCGTCTTTGGCGGAGAGTATTTTTTCGACAACTTCGGCTACCGATTCGTTGGCTTCAATAATAATTTTTTCCATCTCCTAATAATAACAAATTCCCGAAATAAAAAAAGCGGGGCTTAAAACCGCTTTTAAATTTTTAATTCATCGCACCAACAATGCATAATAAATTAATCCAAAACCGCCGCTTTAATTCGCCGGACGCCGCTACTGACGGCTTCTTCTTTGAGAATCTTGAATTTTCCGATTTCGGAAGTGTTTTTTACGTGCGGGCCGCCGCAAAATTCCTTGGAAAAAGCGCTTTTTAAATCACTGCCGGTATAATAAATTTTTACTTTTTCGGGATATTTCTCGCCAAAAAAATGCAGGGCGCCGGAAGCCAGAGCTTCTCCTTTCGGCAATTCTATAAAATTAACCGGCAGATTTTCCTTTATTTTTTCGTTAACCAAATCTTCGATTTTTTTTAGCTCTTCGGGCGTCAGTTTTCTGTCAAAAGAGAAATCGAATCTCAATCTTTCGGCGTTGATATTCGAACCCTTTTGCGAAACCTTATCCCCTAAACTCTGGCGCAGCGCCGCCTGGAGCAAATGGGTAGCCGTGTGAAGCCGGACGATTTTTTCCTTGTCCTCCCCTTCTCCTTGAGTTTCGCCGGCGCTCGGGCTTAAGCCGTGCCCGCCGAATTTCTTTTCGGCGCCAGCGCGGGAAATTTCCTGATGCTTTTTGAACTCTCGCCAAAACCCCTCTTCGTCAACTTGGTGCAAACCATTTTTAGCCAAATCTTTGATGATATCTATAGTTAAACCGTAAGTTTGATGGGAATAAAAGGCGTCTTCTCCAGAAATAAATTTATTAGTTTCAGGAATTTTTAGTGCTTGCCCGGGATTATAAAATTGCGCTGTTAATCCAGGGTATTTTTTCCCAAATTCTCTCAGCCCCAAATCCAGCCCTTTTTCAAATTTCTCGGCCTCCTCTCTAAATACGTTATGGATAATTATCGCATCGACAATCAGATTTTTATAATCCGGATAAGCGCCATAAAATCTTATTATATTATCCATAAAATTATTAAGGCTGGAATAATTTCTCATTTTTTTTGATTGATATATGGCTCGGCGAATAAGACGACGCAAAATATATCCCGCCCCCTTGTTTGATGGCCTAACACCATCAACAATAATAAAAACAATCCCCCTTAGATGATCGGCCATGATACGGCCGCTCGATCCCATTCCTGAGATAGTTGACGAAAAAGGGATTTCAAACAAATCCGTCTCAAAAATCGTCGGCTTGTTTTGGACGACCATCGTCAAACGCTCTAAGCCCATACCAGTATCGATGCCGGGAGTTTTCAGCGGCGATAATTTTTTGTTTTCGTCGCGATAAAATTCGTTAAAAACAATATTCCAGATTTCAATCGCTTTGCCGGCAGCGTTTTTAACGTAAATTTCCGTCGTCGGACCACACGGGCCTTCTTCTCCGGTCGGACCCCAGAAAACGTCAATACCCTCGCGATTTATTTCAACCCCGTATTTTTTCCAGATTTTTTCCGATTCTCCGTCAAAGGGCACGCTTTTACGCCAATCGCCTTCCGGAACTTTGGCCGGGTCGAAAATAGTCGCGTATTCTATTTTTAGTCCCATTTCTTTGACGATAAATTCGTAAGCGTATTCAATCGCCTCTTCCTTAAAATAGCCGCCGAAAGAAAAATTGCCGAGCATTTCGAAAAAAGTAAGATGGCTTTCGTCGCCGACTTCGTCGATATCAGAAGTCCTGAAACATTTCTGGATGGAAACGGTATTTTTAGAGCCAAAATCTTTCTCGGCGTCGAGTTCGCCGGTGTAATAGCGCTTGAATTGCTGCATTCCGGCGGTCGTAAAAAGCACCGACGGGTCGTCGGGAATTAAAGAAGACGAGGGAACTATTCTATGCCCCTTTTTTTCAAAAAAATCCAGAAATTTTTCGCGGATATCAGCCGAAGAAAACATAAAAAATTAAGCGAGATTGTCTAAATTCTCGAATCCTTCCAGAGATTTGGCGTGATGATGCTCCTTGATTCTTTCAAGGGCCTTGGCTTCTATCTGCCTTATTCTTTCCCGGGTAACATGGAAAACTTTTCCCACTTCTTCAAGAGTGTGAGTAACGCCGTCCTCGAGACCGAAACGCAATTTAAGGATTTCCCTTTCCCTGTCGCTTAAATCAACCAGAACTTCCTTTATTAAGTCTTTCAAAAGCGACTGGGTTGTCATCTGCGCGGGAGTCAGACTTCTTTCGTCGGGAATAAAATCGGAAAGAGTGGAATCTTCTTTGTCTCCCAGAGGCGCTTCGATAGAAAGAATTTCCTGGGAAATTTTCTGGACGTGGCGGACTTTTTCAACTTCCATGCCCATCTCGGCGGCGATTTCTTCCGCCAGCGGCTCGCGGCCAAGCTCCTGAATCAGCTGTTTTCTGGCCTGGGTGTATTTGGAAATAATTTCAACCATATGGACGGGAATCCGGATGGTGCGCGAGAAATCCGCTAGAGCCCGGGTAATCGCCTGCCTGATCCACCAAGTGGCATAAGTGGAAAACTTAAAACCTTTGCGGTAATCGAATTTTTCAACCGCCTTGGACAAGCCGATATTCCCTTCCTGGATCAAATCCAAAATGCTTAAATTCGGAGTCCTATTAACGTATCTTTTGGCGATTGAAACAACGAGCCTTAAATTCGCCTTAATCAGCCGTTGGCGCGCCTCCTCAACTCCTTTTTCGGCCGCTTTCGCGAGCTCTTTTTCTTCGGAGGCGGTCAAAAGCGGCGTCTTACCGATTTCTTTCAGATAAACCTGGACAGCGTCCGGCAGGTCGCCCTCAAAGTCCAGCGCGTGCTTAAGCTCTTCTTCGCTGACCTCTTCCGGCTTCGACTCTATCAGGCTGCTGGTCTCCAAAACTTTCAAGCCAGTCTCCTCGAGTTTGTCGTAAACAGTTTCCAAAAAAGCCGGATTTTCTTCGATTTTCGGGAAGAAGTACAAAATTTCCGAATCGGTTATAAAGCCGCGGGTTTTTCCTCTGGCGATAAGCTCGCCCAAAGCCTCCTCGTTTATCGCGAGTTTTTCTTTTTTAGCCAGTTCTTTTTTCGAAAGCTTTTTCGCTTTTTTTGATTTTTTGGCTTTTGATTTCTTCTGCTTTTTTGTTTTTAGGCGCTTAACTTTCCGGCGGACAATTTTTGCCTTCTTCGATTTTTTGGCCTTTTTTTTGGCGGCCTTCTTAACCGCCTTTTTTCTTTTGGCGGCGGGCTTTTTGGATATTTTCTTCTTTTTAAATTTGGATTTTTTCTTTTTCATTTATTTTGTTTTGCCTGAACTACTCAAGTTTAACTCTTCTTTGATTAAGGCGTCAAATTCTTCGCGCGCTTTCTCCGACTCTCCGCTGTTTTGACCGACTTCCGCTCTTTTCAGCTTGTCTAATATCGCTTTTCTTTTTTCCTTAAAATATTCTTTTTGCAGCTGTTCTTTTAATTTATCGAATTCTTTTTCCGGCTCTTCCGATTGGCCGGCCATAAAATAAATACTTTCTATCAAGCCATCAACCGAGGGGTCGTCCGACTTATGCTTATTATTTTTTAAAATTTCAAAAACCCTCTGATGGCGGCCGGAAAGATACGGCAAAACAGCCTCTCCTTTTTCCCAATAATTATTGGCCGATATCAAAGACAGGAGCCGGCCGCTTATCAAATCCTGGCGAGAAACCTTGGTCTTCTCTTTCGCCTCCGGCTCTGTTTCCGGCGCGGCGGAGGAATTGTCGGCGCTTTTAATCTTGTCCATTTCTTCCGCTAAAATTTCTTCTTTTATCAAAGTTTTTTTCGAGAGTTTCTTAATCCAAAAATCGCGCTTGGTGGAGCTGCCAATAATTTTCATCTTAGCAAGGATTGCCTTAATTCCTTTTTCTGAATCTCCGATTTCTAAATTTTCTTTGTCCGGCAAATACCGCCTGAAGTAAAATTCCATCGCCTCTTCGGCGGAAGCAACGGTCTTTTTGAGCCCTTCCGGATTTTTTTCCGCCATTTCCGCCGGATCTTTATAATCTTTTGGTAAATTCAAAACTTTCACGTTGAAATCATAAGCGGCAGCCAAATCAATCGCCCGCTCGAGCGCCGAAAGCCCCGCTTCGTCGTTGTCGAAGCCGAGCGTCAGTTTATCGGTCAAGCGGCTCAATGAACTTAAATGGTCGCTAGTCAAGGCAGTTCCCGAAGTGGCGACGCAGTTTTTGACTCCGGATTGCCAGCTCATCAAAAAATCCATTTGCCCTTCGACCAAGACCGCTCCCTCCGTCCGAATAAAACTTTTTGATTTATAAAGCCCGTAAAGTAATTTGGATTTGGCGTAAATCGGCGTCTCCGGAGAATTAACATACTTGCCCGTTTTGCCGTCGTCGAATTCGGGCAGAAGCCGGCCGGTAAAACCGATTGTTTTTCCGAAATTATTTTCCAGCGGAAACATTATCCGGTTGCGGAAGCGGTCCATAATCATTCCCCTTTCGGTCTTAAAGCTCACTCCGCTTCTTATTATATCGTCGACGGAATACTTGAGATTCACCAGATAAAGGGTCAGGGTCTCGAAGCCCGCCGGAGCGAAACCGATTTCGAACTCCTCGATTATTTCCGGCTTTAATCCGCGTCCCGCCAAATAATCCATAACCTTTTTGTTCCGCGGGTCTTTAAGCTGTTTTTTGAAAAAATTTTTGGCTTCTTCGTTGAGTTTATACAGAACCTGAAAATAATGATACTCGGCCGGATTGGCTCTCCTTAAATCAACGCCCGCTTTTTCAGCCAAAATTCTTAACGCTTCGCCGAATTCCACATTTTCGTATTTTTCAACAAAGGTAAAAATATCGCCGCCCAAAGAACAGCCGAAGCAGTGCCAGGTTTGCCTATCGGGAAAAATCATAAATGAAGGAGTTTTTTCGTGGTGAAAAGGGCAAAGCGCCTTGAAGTTTTTTCCCGCAGGCTGGACAGTCATATAGCCACGCAAAAAATCAACAATATTTATTTTTTCTTTTATTTCCGACACCTGGCTTTCCATTAATCAAATTATAGTATATCGATGCCAAGATACGAATTAAATGGTTCGAATCCTACCGCCGGGAGCAGGAAACAAAAAGTCCCGTCTCTAATATTAGAGACGGGAAGAATAAATTATAATCGTCAAAATTTATCGTCGCCGCAAAGCAAGAGAATAAAAGCGATAATCCCATCAAAAACAAAATGGGTCGCGGTTGTCGCGATAATTCCTTCCAGGTAATTTCCGTTAAACCCACCGCATTTCAAGAAAAGAAGGCAAAAGAAAAATCCTCCTACTCCTTGAATTAATATATTGGCCGATTTACCGTGAAGAAAGCCGAAAGTAGCGGAAAGCGCAACAGAGGCAATCGTCAA
>JAVHRF010000115.1:0-1936 GCA_036171515.1 Minisyncoccota bacterium
CAGCCAGGATTACCAGGATGGCGATGACTATCAGGAGTTCTATGAGGGTGAAAGAGGAACGGGCTTTGGTTTCGTTTTTCGGCAAACGGCAGTTCGAATATTCCGGCGATATTCGCCTGCTTACCGGACAGGCAGGCCTACTCGTCCTCTCGCCCAGCCCTTTTAGCGAAAAGGGCTGGGCTCCGAGAGCTTCCTTTAAAGAGGTTATTTCAGCTCTAATAAGAGAAGGGCGAGATTTACTCTCTCTCTCTCTCTCTCTCGTAAAGTGGTTTCATCATAAGCATTCATTGGGATATGGATTTATTATAACAAAAATCCGCCTCTTAAGAAGAGGCGGATTTTAGAGTTGAGCGAGGAATTTATTTAACTTTATTGATCACTTCTTTGAATATTTTTGGTTCGTTTTCGGCCAAATCGGCGAGGATTTTTCTGTCCAATTTAACGCTGGCTTTCTTAAGCTGGTTAATAAATGTGGAATATTTCAGGCCTTCCTGGCGCAAGGCAGCGTTAATTTTAGTGTTCCAAAGCGCGCGATATACCCGTTTCTTTTCTTTGCGGCCTCTGAAGGATCGGCTCAAAGCGTGAAGGAGGGCTTCCTTGGCGGCCCGCTCCTTGGATTTGCGTCCCCATCGGAAACCTTTGGTAAGCTTCAAAATCCTCCTTCTTTTTTTATTTGCGATTGTTCCTCTTTTTACTCTGGTCATAATAAAATTTTATAGGTGAGTTTTAAACAGCACGGTTTTTCTTTTGCTTCGGCGCAATTTTTTCGATTTGCTCATCCTGAAATGGTCGACGCCCATAGGCCGGCGAATAACTTTTCCGTTCTTGGTGATTCTTATCCTTTTTTTAAAACTTTTATTTTGCTTGGTTTTCATTTTTGTTTTATTCGTTTTACTCATAAAATTAGTTCGCTCGTCGATAATGTAAATCTTTTAATTCACATTCTCTCCTCGCTGCTAATTTAAAGAGTTTTTTTTAAGCCTTCCTTATTTGGACTTTCAGTTCGGGGCTCTTCGCTCTTTCTTCGCTTAACACTTTATATTGAAGAGTAATCATTTTTAAAAATTCTGCAAGTTTTTGGCGCGCCCATTCCTTGTTTCTCTTTTCCCGTCCCCTTAGCCGCATCCTTATCTCCACCGCGCTGCCTTCATCCAAAAATTTTTCTATCTGGCGGGATTTGACCAGGAGGTCGTTCTGGGCGGTTTTCGGCCCTATCCAGACTTGTTTCATCTCGGCGCTTTTTTGGGCTAGCCGCTGCCTTTTCATTTCTTTTTCCCTTTGGTAGCGGAATTTGTCGAAAGCAATCAGTTTGGCCACGGGCGGATTTGCCGTCGGGGCTATTTCTATCAGGTCGATTCCTTTTTCTTTGGCCAGCGCCAGCGCGGACTCTCGGCCAAAAACGCCGAGATTCTCTCCGGTTTCGTCTATCACGCGCAGCTCTTTGGCCGTTATTTGGTTATTTATTTTTGGCTGGTCTATGTTAGTTTGTTTTTTATAACTGGTTTCGCTTATAGATTATGATAAATGATATTAATAAGCAAGTAAACCCCGTTAGAAATTATAATAACTTGAACCCGGAAGGGGATTTTTTATTTAATTCGGAAATTGTAGGGTTTGTCGCGCCACTCTTTGGCGTAATCGACGCCGATTCTTTTTCCGGCAACTATCTGGCCGGCTCTTATTTTAACGCCCCGAGCTTCGAACCAGAGGCCGGTTTTTTTATTGGCCGGCTTGGCGTTTAATTTTTTGGTTATTCCCAGATATTTAGTTATTTTTCCCGGACCTTTCAGTTTTTCTTTTTTCGTTCCGGCTGTCTCACCGGCGCGGATTAAAACGGCGGCCGGATAATTTTTAGGACCGGTAACGGCGTTGGCCATATAATGCATTCCGTAAACGAGGTAAATATAAAAACGGCCCGCTTCGCCGAACATCAGAA
>JAVHRF010000116.1:0-8550 GCA_036171515.1 Minisyncoccota bacterium
TAAAGTTTTGATTTTAAGCCACATCGGCAGGCCTGCCTGCGCAGGCAGGCCAAAAGGATTTGATGCCGCCCTAAGCCTTAAGAGAGACGCCATAAAACTTGCCCGGCTCTTAAGGAAAAGAGTGGTTTTTTTCGGCAATTTTAATTTCGCCAAAATTAAAAAGGCGGTCGATTCGGCCGCGCCAAAGTCGGTTTTTATTCTGGAAAATTTGCGGTTTCTTCCCGGGGAAGAAAAGAACGATTCCAGATTGGCGAAACAGCTTGCCTCCTTGGGAAGTTTTTACGTCAACGACGCTTTCGCCGTTTCTCACCGCGCCGACGCTTCAGTCGCGGCGATAACAAAATATTTGCCGGCTTACGCCGGATTGGAAATGGAAAAAGAAATTAAAGTTTTGTCGAAAATAATTAAAAATCCCAAAAAGCCGCTGGTGATGATATTCGGCGGCGCCAAAATATCGGACAAATTGGGAGTGATAAAATATTTTAAAAACAAAACCGATGTGTTTTTGCTGGGGGGCGCTCTGGCCAACACACTGCTGGCGCTTGAAGGAACCGACGTCAAAAGTTCCCTTGTCGAAAAAGACAACGGAAAAGAAAACAGAAAAATTTTAAGCTACAAAAACTTGTTTTTGCCAGCCGATTCGGTTTGGGGAAAAGGAAAAATTTTGGATATCGGACCGGAAACGGTTAAATTATTTAAAAATAAAATCAGTGGAGCCAAAACTATTATCTGGAATGGCCCTTTGGGATTTATCGAAAATAAAAAATTCAAAAAAGGAACTTTAGAGGTTGCGCGCGCGGTAGCCGGAAACAGGCGGATTTTTTCGATTGTCGGGGGAGGTGAAACGGTGATGTTCCTGAAAAAGCATAAATTAGACAAAAAAATTTCTTTTGTCTCGACGGGAGGGGGAGCTTTGCTTGATTTTTTGGCCGGAGAAAAATTGCCGGGAATCGAAGCTTTAAAATGAACCAGCCGAAATCTTTCGATATTTATTTCCATAACGATTACGACGGAGTTTCGGCTGCGGTTGTTTTCGCGGACTTTTTCAGCAAAACCGGAAGTAAAATAGGCCGTTATTTCCCGGTTTTCCATTCTGAGAATACCAAAAATCAATGGCTGAAAATGAAATTAAGGAAGCCGAGCATTATCGTCGATTTTTTGTATAATCCGACAGCTTATTTTTGGTTCGACCATCACGTAACCAGTTTTATAAAAAAAACCTGGCAGGAATGCTTCCGCCCGTCAAAATTTAAAGTCTGGGAGCCGGAGGCGCCTTCGGCGACTCGCATTGTTTTTGAGTCATTGAAGAAAAATTTCGGCTACCGGCCGTCGGCTCACATTAAAAATATTGTTTATTGGGCCGATGTCGTCGACACCGCAGGCTACCGTTCGGCTCGGCAGGTGGTTTTGTTTAGGGAGCCGGCTATTCAATTGGCGGCTGTTATCGAAAGAGAGGGGGGTTCTCCGGGCGCGCTGGTAAGAATCATCAAAGCGATGAGCCGTTTGCCGATTAAATCGGTCGTGTCTTTAAAATCATTCAAAAAAAAGATAGCGGAGATTAAGAAACAAAATGACGACGAGCTGGCATTCGCCCGTAAAAATATGAAAGTCTACGAAGGCAAAATAGCTGTCCTTGATATTTCTCAAACCAATCTGCCTCTTCTAAGGCACGTGCCTTACTATTTATATAAGGATTTAAGCTACGCTTTGGTTTTGGATAAGTCGAAATCGGAGGCGGCCTATCACTTGCATTTGAATTATAACCGCTGGAAAAAAACGCCGCCCAAAATAAATATCGGCGATTATCTCAATAAATTCAATGGAGGCGGCCACGAAAGAGCCGGCGGTGCGTCGGTAAAAAGCCGTGAGAAAGCGGCTGCCGAAATCGCCGAAATAACCGATTACGTTTTGAAAAATGGTTAATAAATTTTCAGAAACGGGAGATAAAATAATCGTCTATACTGACGGCGGGAGCAGGGGAAACCCGGGCGAATCGGCTATCGGCGTTGTTGTCGGAGACAAAAAATACGCGCAGTATATTGGCGTTGCCACCAATAACCAGGCCGAATATCAGGCGGTTATTTTCGCCTTAAAAAAAATAAAGCAAATCACCGGAAAGAATGGCTCGAAGTCAGCCGATATCGAGATAAAAATGGACAGCGAGCTGGCCGTAAGGCAGCTTAACGGCCAGTACAAAATCCAGGACAAGAATCTTCAGGATTTATTCTTCGAAATTTGGAATCTGAAACCCGATTTTAAGAGTGTTTCTTTTGCCCATATTCCCCGCGAGAAAAATAAAATTGCCGACAGCATGGTCAATCAAGCTTTGGATGAGCGCGAAAAACTGTCAAAAAGCCGCCTGTTTTAGGCGGCCTTCTGATGCGGTAATTCTATAAGCCGGATTCTGTCCCCCCGAATTTCTCCGGGATGAGCAATAATTTGTCTGGGCCCACGATTACTCGCGGGCTCTAGCGGCACCTCCCCCACTTTCTAAATTCGAAGACGGTTCGAAATTTATCTTCCAGTTCAGAAAGTGGGGGATACGGCCTTGCGCTCGAATAAGGATTTAGCCGTTTCATCTCCAATGTTTCCATTGGACTGCTCCTTGCGGAGCTTTTTGGCTTTTCGGCCAAAAACGTCTCTGTTCGCACCTCTTGGCTTTCGCCAGGCGGGCGTTACCCGCTACTTTTTTGCCACCGCTCCGCGGTAGCCGCGGACGAATACGGACCGACGCGGATTGCTGCTAATTTTCGGCGGCCTTCGGCGTAGATTCCGCGATTTTCTGCGGTTATCGCGAAGCGATAACAATGAGTGTCCGGACTTTCCTCCCAGCCCTTTTGATAATATTCATAGCAAGCTATATTTAATGCGTCTTTTAAGATGGCCTATTGCGCTGCCATGGTGCTTTAATTTATTTTCTCTTATCAAGGCATCTTTCTTGTTGCGATAAATCTCGCAATAAATTAAATTAAAGGGCGCATAAAATTTTGTTGATAACTCTTTGCCGTTATTGTGTTCTGAAAATCTTCTTTTTAAATCACTTGTGCTGCCAACATATACAAAATCCTTCTTTATGCTTTTAATAAGATACACACAATGCATTTTCTCATATTATCAACAAGATAAAATATTATCAAAAGGGCTGGGCTATTGCTCAAATTACCATTAACAATTATAAACAAAATTTATAAGATAGTCAATTTTTGTTATGCCAAATAAATATAAATGGATTATTATTTAATTAATGGCTTTTATTGGAAATTCAAAAATAATCAGCTGGACTAATCACGGCAGCGCTAAAATGCGCTATTACGGCCTGAGCGAGAGCAGAGTCAGGCGGGTTTTAAATTCTCCGAAAAGAATCGAGGAGGGGATAGCGCCTAAAACCGTCGCGATGATGCAATCGGCCGGAAGCAAAAAACATCCGTATGAAATCTGGGTGATGATACAGGACACGCCTTCCAAAAGAAAAATAATATCGGCTTGGCGTTATCCGGGCATCACAAAAACCGGCGAGCCTCTGCCGGAAGAATTGCTGAAGGAAATCAGAGGGTCTTTAAATTATTTGGATTAATAATTGTTTCCCGTTTTGGTATAATTTATTTGAAATGATTATCAAAAGCCCGATTTTCCAAAATAACGAAAATATTCCGCCCAAATTTACCTGCGACGGCTCCGGCGCCAATCCGGAACTGGAATTCGGAGAGATTCCCGCCGAAGCCGAAAGCCTGGCTTTAATAATGGACGACCCCGACTCTTCCGTTCCTAATTTTACCCATTGGATAATTTGGAATATCAATCCGAAAACAAAAATAATTAAAGAAGGGAGCGTCCCGGAAGGGGCGACGGAAGGGCTAAACGACGCTAAAAGAATTGGTTATCTGGGACCGTGCCCGAATAAGGGGACTCACCATTATATTTTTAATTTATACGCTTTGAGCGATTACATAGGCCTTCCTTCCGGCTCGAGCAAAGAATCACTTAGGAAGGAAATTAAAGATAAAGTTTTAGCCGGCGCGCAATTAACGGGAGTTTATAAAAGAATGTAAGCATGCGCCGATGGGATTTGACATATTATAAAAAACGTATTACCATATAACCATAATCCGGAGTTCTTCAGATTGGCTGGAGCGCTCGACGGATTTGGCGATAACCGTTCGTTAAAAACAAAAAAAGGAGAAAACGCTATGGAAAAAGCGAAAACCTTTAGCCGTCAGACGGCCAAATTATTGGCGGTGGTCGGCGAAAACATGCCCGACTTATCGGGCGAGGAGATGCAGTACTGGATTCAGCGTCCAAAATCTCTTCAGGTGTTCTTAGGTGGACTCTCCGTGTCGAAGAAAATCAAAAATTCCGGAATATGGAAAACGATTTTGCTCGATACTAATTTAAAGTCCTATTATCACTTCGAATCCGCCCTTCTGCTTGGAGGAGTAGTGATGCGCAAATCGGGAGAGCGATTGATGCAGATAGCTCTCGAAGAACCATCCGAGTTGATATACGCATTTGATAAAAAGAATGAGAAAATTGAAGTGGATCTGGTTTTAAAAACCGTGGAAGAGCTTGGCTGCGGGAGACTCGCGAGGCTCGACGATATTTATAAGCAGGCAGAAAAGCTTGGCTTAAAGTTATGTCCCAGCGAAATTGGTCCTCACTTGCGATTGAATTACAAGAATCAGCCGCGTAATGAGTATTTACATATTGCTATGAAGCCTATTTATATTGATAAACACAGCAAAGAAGCCGCTGTTTTTTATTTAGGCTGCGACAATGATGGTCCGTGGTTAGACGCTTCCGAAGGAAGTTATGATTGCTACTATCCTGGAGGCATGCGTTTGGTATTCGTCCTGCCGCGCAAGTAGTTCTTTTAATGTCCCGCGCTTAACCGCGCGGGCTTTTTTATATAATCAGAAAACCAAACGGAAATATTGACAGTTTTTGGTATAAGTTCTATTTTTAATTCAGGTAAAAATTTGAAAGTTTAATAAGGAGAATAAAAATGAAAGATTACGGGAGATTCCAGACTAAGATGTTTATCTTAAATATCGCTATTTGGGTCGTCGTTGCCGCGGCGCTTTTTTACGCTTTTTGGCCGTCGAATAAAATCAGCAGGAACAGTTTGATTAAAATTCCGTCCGGCAGTTTGGGCCATTACGTTGTTATTTCCGACGAGGGCAAACTTGTTGAAAAACCGGTTAAAATTTTAGGTTTTTTAAAAGATTATTACGCTCCCGGCGAGGACAGGGTGAGCTCTGAGCTGCTTCCGTCTGATAAAGACGACGCGGGAGACAGAGTGTTCGACTCGGACGAAGTATACGGCGCGCCGGTTTACGTTAACGATAAACTTATTGGGGCGATTTCTCAGCCTTTACCTTTATACGGAGAGACTTCGATTGGGCTTATAATGCCGATTTATCTGGTTAATAAGGCTTTGAAAGTTTCCGATGAGCCGTCAAAAAGCCTATACACCAAGTTTTTCAAGCCGGGCGATAAAATCGCCATTGCTTATCTTTGGGGCAGCGGTTACTTTAAAGGGGATGTTTGCACTGTTACTCGTTCGGGAGGCGACAAATTCCTGGCTTGCGGGAATTATTTCGACGACATCGGCTTTCTGAGAGTTCCCAATGCTGTCTTGCCTGTTTTCGGAATAGACCAGCACAGGTACAGCGAGAACGTAACCACCAGATTGTTCACCAACGGATTTGTCGGTCGGGTTATCACCGACACCAATTGGAGCGTCGGAGGAGAAATCGGAAATTTCGGCGAAAAAGACATTCCCCAAATCCCGATTCATATTTTTATCGGCAGCTCCATTAACGGCCGTCCTCTTAACCAGTACTACCAAATCAGAATAATTAAAAACTCCGACGCCAACTTAAACCTGATTCTCCGCAATCAGGTGTATGAAGTATTTTACAGTTTATTTCAATGCAACGACGTGTACTCCAAAAAAGAGTGGCATATTGAATCGATTCAAAAAATTACGGGCGGAATTAAAGCTGTCAGCGACGAAGATATAAACTTATTGTTAAAAAGGGGCTGGAAGATAGAAAGCGAATACAACGCCAAAACAAATACCTTAACCGTTATTGAAGGAGCGGATTTCAAAAATCTCCTGGATTTCAACAGGGGACTGATGGACGCCATGGTGCTTTCGGGCAGGTATTTTCCTAATTCGGAAAGGATTATTTTTACGATAACAGCCAAATAGTTTTTAAGCCCCGATTTAATCGGGGCTTTTCTTTTGGCGAAAATTGGTTCGGTGGGCTTTCGGGCGGATGCTTAGCTTGATTTGACAATTTTATTTTTATTGTTTACAATATAAGCAGAACATAAAAGTTTTAAAAAGGAGGAAGGATGGCTGTTAAAAAAATGAAATGCAAGCTGCATGTTTACGAGGGCAGTTTAGAATGTGAGGAGGCGATACAAAATTTGTTGTCGGTAGAAACGATACAGGCATTGCCGTTATTGCTATTCCCGATAACTGTTGAGGATTATAAAAAGGAGTATGACTTTGAGCTTGAAATCGAAACAATCGCTCATGATGAGGACGTTGAGATTGACGCGGTAATAATGCCATTAGTTTTACCGACGCTTGAGCTTGAGGACGGCAGGCGCTACGAGGGGATAAGACAGATAAAACGGTTTTTAGAAGACTGTATTTAGGAAAGGAGGAAGAAATGAAAGAAAAAGCTAAAAAAATCATAATATTCCTTGGGCTTCAGGCTCTGTTTATTATCAGCGCGATAGCGAACGTCGCAAGTTTCATTGCCGAGCTCGATAGAACAAGAAAAAAAGACGGAAGAGAAGCGGGAGTTATTGTGTTCTGGATAGGGCTTGTGCTGATAGTTATGGCTATCTTCACGATAAGGGTCCTTGGCATAGTCGGGAAAAATTTCTACTGGGCAGTGCTCGCGTCATCCTTATTTGTTATTGTCGTTTTGGCTTTAATGACGATAATCAACATCAAAAAAAATAAAGCCGGCTCCGCTTAAGGCGGAGCCTTTTTTATTTGCTTTATTAATTCTTTGAGCTAATCTTAGATTAGAAAATTTAGACTTGAATAAAGGAGGAAAAATGCTTTTTTTTGCCGTTTTGTGGATTTTTTGGTCTTGGCTGGCTATATTAGGCGTTTTTATTATGGATTCACGCTCGGCTATTAAGAGAATTTTCCTGTTCCGCTATAGCGTGTTTTTGATATTCGTGGGATCGGCATTGAATTATTTTGTGCGTATAGCGAACGGCCTGAAGATGCCCGTCGACTCCTTAATCATCTCTCCCGATAAAGAACATCAGGTTTTAACCAGCCGGTCAGCGTTGATTTTTTTGGCGGATGTTATGAATTATCATGGAGAATCTTATTCCTTGGGGGATTTAGTTGTTGCGCTGGGCTTAGCAGTCGCCTGCGCGGGCCTGATTGCTGTGGCATTCGATTATTTTCATAAAGATTAAAAGGCCCTTTTCAAAAGGGCCTTTTGTTTTCCAAATCAGTTTTTAATTTTTATAATTAAGTAAATGCAAAAATCAAAAAACATACTGGAGAGCTTTTATTTCGCCTTCCGAGGTTTTATCCAGGCCTTAAAGGGCGAACGCAATTTTAAAATCCAATTTTTGGCGGCGGTTATAGCGGTTGCTTTGGGATTCGCCCTCAAAATTTCCCGGGGGGACTGGGTCTTTATACTAATCCTGATGGCTTTGGTTTTAAGCCTTGAGCTGATAAATTCTTCTTTCGAAAGGACTCTGAACGTCATCCATCCCGCCGACCATCCCGGGATAAAATTGGCAAAAGATTTTTTGGCGGGCGGAGTTTTAATCGCTTCGGTTATTTCGCTGATTGCCGGCTTAATTATTTTCTCCAATTATTTTTAATATGGGCCAATTGATAAATTTTCACGCCATCACCTCTTTTGCCGCCGATTATTATAAAATGCTGGCTCATCCGCCTTTTCATCCGGCCGTGCTGGCGAGCGCCAATATTCTGGCAATCGGAACCAATCTGCTTCCGAGTTTATCCAGCCTCGGCTGGATAGCTTATTGGCTGATTTTTCTGGCCGGTTTTTTCGAGTCTTTTCCTTTTATCGGAATTCTGATGCCGGGCACCATTATTCTTATGGCCGTCGGGTTTCTCGTTTCCCTGGGATATTTCGATTTTTACGATATGGTTATCGTGGCTGTTTTGGGCGCTTTTTTGGGTGACACTTTTAGCTATTATTTGGGAAGGCGTTTTGGTCGGAAAATTTTCAGCGATACGGCAAAATTTTTCCGCAAGGAATATCTGGCTCGGGCCGAAAACTATTTCAAAAATCATGGGGGAAAAAGCGTTTTTTGGGGAAGGTTTTTGGGTCCCGTCCGGCCTTTTATTTCTTTTGTCGCCGGCATCAGCCGGATGGATTGGCGCCGCTTTCAGATTTTTAACGCCATCAGCGCGATTCTTTTCGGGATAGTTTTTGTTTTCATCGGTTTTGATTTCTAAATTCATTACTGGTTGGCGCGTTCCCATCCTTTGCTCAAGCAGGGCTTGGTGATTTTGGACACGCCTGGACTGAATGC
>JAVHRF010000117.1:0-1885 GCA_036171515.1 Minisyncoccota bacterium
ACAGGTATAGGCAGGTAAAATGGAGCGATTCTCTGCCGGAAGATTTAGGCGGCAAATTCGATGTTTTGCTGCCCAAAATGCCCAATCCGACAAACGCCAAATACGAAGAGTGGAAAATCTTGTTTAAAAAGATAGCGCCTCTTTTAAAAAACAACGTTATTTTAATCGGCCATTCCCTCGGGGCGATATTTTTGGCCAAATACCTTTCGGAGAATAAGTTTCCGAAAAATATTTTGGCGACACTTTTAGTGGCGGCGCCATACGACGAAAAAGAAATAGGGGAATCTTTAGGCGGCTTTATTCTTCCTGAAAATTTAAATAAATTAAGCAGGCAGGGAGGCAAAATTTTCCTTTACCAGAGCAAAGACGACGCGGTTGTCCCTTACGCTAATTTCGAGAAATACCGAAAAGCGCTGCCGGGCGCCATTGTAAGATTATTCCAAAAAAGAGGGCATTTCATCCAGCCGGAATTTCCGGAGTTGGTTAAAGATATTAAAAATTTATAATCCGGGCAAAGCCGCGAAAACAGAGTTTGTCCGGCAATATCCGCTAAAATAATTAGCCGACAAAAGACGTCCTTAGGTTTGCGCCGCGGAGGAAGCCGCCGCTTTTCCCGCGACAAACCCAGTAGTCCAACAGAGCTGGAGGCTGTACCCGCCGGATGGCCGGTCGATGTTTAATATGTCGCCGACGAGATAGAGGTTCGGAAACAGGCGGGAGCGCATTGTTTTGAAATCTACTTCATTGAGGATTACTCCGCCGCTCGTGACGATGGCTTTCTCGGCACCAAGGAGCTTATTGACGCGCAGGGGAATGCCCTTTAATAAGCTGACAATTCTCAGGCGTTCTTCCCGGGTAATAGCATTGCATTGTTTTTCTTTGTCGATGCCGGAGAGTTCCGCGATTACCGGAGCCAACGCCGCCGGAATAAAATCCGAAAAGGCGTTTCGGAACTTTTTGTTATTGCGTTCTTTAAATAATTTCAGGAGTTTCGCGTTGAGCACGCCGTTATCTTCCGCGGGAAACAAGTCGAGAGAAATGGCGACGTCTCCGTATTTCAGCAGTTCGCCGATGTCCTTGCTCATATTAAGCACCGTTGGCCCGCTTATTCCGACATGCGTAAAAAGGATTTTGCCTTTCACGGTTTTCTGTTTTTGGTTATTTTGAAATACCGTAATTTTTATGCCGTCGAGCTTCACTCCCGCGAGCCTTTTAACCCAAGCGTCTTTCAGCGCCACCGGCACGAGCGACGGAAGGGGTTCGATGACGGTGTGCCCGATATTTTTTAGCCACGCGTAGCCGTCGCCGGTAGAACCGGTGTCCGGCCGTGATGTCCCACCGGTCGCGATAATAATGGCGCGGCCCCGGATTATTTTTTTATTTCTAAGTTTTATCCCGGCAAGAGCGCCGCCCTCGCGCGCGATTCCGATTACGGGAGAATTAGAACGCACCGTGACGCGGTATTTTTTCATATATGCCACAAGGGCATCCCAGACCGACCGCGCGGAGTTCGAAACGGGAAACACGCGCGATTCATTTTCCACCTTGGTTTCCATGCCTTTTTTATGGAAAAAATCCAGCGTTTCCTTAACGCTCCATTGCGAAAAAGCCGAGAAAAGGAATTTTCCGCCATCTTTAAATTGCGCGAGAAGTTTGCGGTTATCGAACTCGGAATTCGTTAGATTGCATCTGCCTCCGCCGGTAATGAGGAGTTTTTTGCCGAGCGTTTCATTCTTCTCTAGCAGAATAACTTTAACCCCTTTTTCCGCGGCTGTTCCGGCCGCCATCATGCCCGCCGGCCCTCCTCCAACCACAATGACGTCCCATAGCGTACTGTCGTCCATGGCATTATCTTGGAGGAAGTAGCCACCACCGATTACGCCTA